>NZ_LNGG01000004.1:0-149123 GCF_011057735.1 Fervidobacterium sp. 2310opik-2
GCAAGTAAAAAGCTGTACTCTAGTTAGGCAATCTTATTTAAGAGAACAAAGTCTCAAGGAGGGGCAACCTGAAACTATTTTACCAGAGGTGTTAAAAAATATGCATTCAATTTTCAAAGACCAATTTTAATTTTTACCGAACTTATTATACGAGGGAGGGAGAGACTATGAGAAAAGTCTTTTTGGGATTGTTGCTGTTAGTTAGTCTTAGTTTATTCGCTGGTGTTAAGATTGGTGCGCTTTTGCCTTTAACAGGTGGTGTTTCTGCATTTGGTGAATTGGTAAAGAAAGGTATAGAAGTCGCTTTTGAGGAGAAGAGCACCGTTTTGGGTGAGAAGATTGAAGTTGTTTATATGGATACAAGAAGTGAGAAGACAGAAGCTGCAAACGGTATCGCGAGGCTTATTGATAAAGAAGGGGTCGTTGCTGTTATTGGCGAAGTTATAAGTGGTAATTCTATTGCTGCTGGAGAAATTGCTGAGAAAAAGAGGATACCAATGGTTAGTCCTTCTTCTACAAATCCGCTTGTAACACAAGGTAAAAAGTTTGTTTCAAGGGTTTGTTTCATTGATCCGCTCCAAGGTACCGCACTTGCAGAATTTGCAGCAAAGACATTGAAAGTAAAGAAAGCAACGGTACTTACGGATGTTGAGCAAGACTACAGTGTAGGTCTTTCGAATTACTTTATGGAAAGGTTCAAGAAATTAGGAGGACAGGTATTACAATTACAGTATAAATCAGGTGACCAAGAATTTAGCGCACAACTTTCACAAGCATTAGCATTTGGTAGTGAAGCTATAGTGGTTACAGGTTATTACAACGAAATAGCGCTTGTTGCCCAGCAGGCAAGAGCTCTTGGATATAAAGGTTACATACTTACCGGTGACGGAGCCGATGCGCCAGAACTAATAAAAATCGGTGGACAAGCAGTTGAGGGAATTTACTTCTCTGGCCACTTCCACCCAGATGCGCCGGTAACAAAAAGGTCAAAGCTTTTCGTTGATGCATTTGTGAAAAAATATGGAGTGAAACCATCAACACTTTCAGCATTAGGGTACGATGCATATATGCTTGTAGTAGAGGCAATTGAAAGAGCAAAAACAACGAAACCTGAACTTATAGCAGCGGCTATCAGAAGTATCAAAAACTTTGAGGGAGCGACAGGTACAATAACGATAGATTCAAACGGCAATGCGACAAAAGATGTTGTTATATTAACCGTTAAGAATGGACAATTTGCCTTTGCGGCGAAAATTTCTGCTAGTGTTTTGAAATAATATATGTTTCATACAAAGTGAGTGGTGACAAGCCACTCACTTTGCATATTGTTATTCATATTATTTTCATAGGAGGTGGGTCGTTGTGAAACGATTTTTGTTGATCTTATTTTTGATTTTTAGTATTTTTGTTTTCTCAGAAATAAAGATTGGTGTACTTCTTCCACTCACCGGTGGAATTTCTGCTTTTGGTGATTGGACAAAGAAAGGTATAGAACTTGCGTACAGCCAAAAATCAACAGTTCTTGGTGAGAAGATAACACTTGTTTACGCTGATACCAGAAGTGAAAAAACAGAAGCGGCAAACGCTATGGCGAGACTTATAGATAAAGAAAAAGTGGTAGCTGTAATTGGTGAGATTGCAAGTAGTAATTCAATTGCGGCAGCAGAAATTGCAGAAGCGAGAAAAGTACCACAAGTTGCAGTTACTTCAACAAATCCTTTGGTAACACAAGGAAAGAAATTTGTCTCACGTGTGTGTTTTATTGATCCGCTACAAGGTACCGCACTTGCAGAATTTGCTGGTAAAACTTTAAAAGCAAAGAAAGTAGCGATATTAGTTGATATTGAACAAGATTACAGTGTGGGTTTGACAAATTACTTTAAAGAAAGGTTTGAAAAGAAATACAAAGGGCAAATTTTGGAAGTTCGTTACAAATCTGGTGATCAGGAGTTTAGCGCTCAACTTGCTCAAGCACTTGCATTTAATAGTGATGTGATAATGTTCACTGGATATTACAACGAAATAGCTCTCGCTGCACAGCAGGCTAGGGCTATGGGGTATAAAGGTTACTTTATCGCTGGAGATGGCGCGGATGCTCCAGAGCTTATAAAAATAGGTGGACAAGCAGTTGAAGGACTTTATTTCACGACACACTATGTCCCAGAAGCAGCTAAGACAAAGATTGCAAAAGACTTTGTAGAAGCGTTTAAAAAGAAGTACAATACTCTTCCCGCAATGAACGCGGCTCTCGGTTACGATGCATATATGCTTATTGTAAATGCTATTGAAAGGGCAAAGTCAAAAGACCCAGTTAAAATTAATGAGGCAATTAGATCCACAAAAGGTTTCCAGGGTGTTAGTGGGAATATAGATATAGATGAAAACGGTAATGCAGTTAAAGATGTAATTATCGTACAAGTTAAAGGTGGAAAATTTACATATGTAACAACCATAGGTCCCGAAGATTTGAAATAATTTTTTATTGTGGATGATAACTGTGTAAATATCGGTTATCATCCACAATTTCTCTAAATAAACAGGAGGAGGGATACGGATTGAGCTTTAATTTTACTATTTTTATTCAAAATCTTTTGAATGGTTTGATGGTTGGAGGGTTGTACGCTCTTATCGCTGTTGGATATACAATGGTTTACGGTATTTTGCGATTGATAAACTTCGCGTTTGGTGATGTCATGGTTATGGGAATTTACTTTGCCTTTTACGGTGCTACTCTCATACGTTTTAGTTTTCCTCTTGCAGTTGCATTTTCCCTTTTAGTAACTGCCATTTTGGGTGTGTTAATAGACAGACTTGCTTACAAGCCATTGAGAAACGCTCCAAGGATATCTGCTTTGATAACAGCAATAGGTGTTTCGTTTTTTATTGAAAGTTTCGCTGTAGTGTTTTTCGGGCCGAATTACAAAGCGTTTCTTGAAGCGCTTGAGAACAAAACAATAGCTTTTGAATCGTTTATTATAGGTGGAGTTTACTTACCAAAAATAATATTCATAATCTTAGGTATAACAGCTGTTGCTCTTGTAACGTTGTTCTTGATTGTATATAAAACGAAAATGGGAATGGCTATGCGTGCTATTTCTGCAGATATCCCAACAACATCGTTGATGGGGATAAATGTTGATAACGTGATTGGCTTTACATTCGCTATAAGTTCAGCGCTTGCAGCACTTGCTGGAGTAATGTGGGCACTTAGATATCCAAGTTTCTATCCTTACACAGGCTTTGTGCCTGGTTTGAAGGCATTCATTGCAGCTGTATTCGGTGGAATTGGTTCAATTGGCGGCGCTGTACTTGGTGGCATATTGCTTGGTATTCTTGAGATGATGATAATAACGTTTTTCCCAACACTTATGCAATACAAAGACGCATTCGCATTTATTGTCCTTATAGTTATTCTCCTTATTAGGCCTGCAGGACTTCTTGGTAAACGCTCAGTTGTAAAGGTTTGAGGTGAGAGATGATGAAGAGTAAAACAAAGAGAGACTTAACACTAACAGTATTGTTTCTCATTTTTGCCATTATCCTTCTCCAAATTGCGAATGTTAAGTTTGATACTTATAAAAAACAAATTCTCTCACTTATGGCGATTTACGGAATAATGGCTGTAAGTTTGAATTTAGTCAATGGAATAACTGGCGTATTTTCACTTGGTCATGCTGGATTTATATTGCTTGGAGCTTATACCTCAGCGCTTTTAACGATACCACCAGAACAGAAAGCAATGATTTTTATAATAGCACCACCTAGTCCGTTTATTGCGAATCTCCATACTGACTTTCTTACAGCAACGATAATTGGAGGGCTTGTTGCAGCATTTGGAGCTTTTATAATCGGTTTTCCAGTTCTCAGATTATCAGGTGATTATCTTGCAATTGCTTCTTTAGGCTTTTCAGAGGTTTTGAGAATATTAGCATTGAATCTCCAATCTATCACAAACGGTTCACTTGGTTTAAAAGGTTTGCCGAATTATACTAATATTTGGTGGAGTTGGGGTTGGTTGTTTGTAACGATACTATTCATAGTTAGTCTTGTGAAAAGTTCTTATGGTCGGGCTCTATTAGCGATTAGGGACAACTCAATTGCAGCTGAAGCGATGGGGATAAATGTTTTTAAACATACATTGTTATCTTTTGTTATAAGCGCATTCTTTGCTGGTGTGAGTGGTGCTTTGTACGCTCATTGGCTTACGACAATTGACCCGAGAATCACCACTTTTGGCCCAATTCTTACATATTATGTTTTAATAATGGTTGTCCTCGGTGGTCTTGGAAGTATAAGCGGTTCAGTAATTGGTGCGATAGTATTCGCATTTTTAATGGAATGGCTTAGAGCATTCGAGCAACCATTTACATTATTTGGTAAAGAGTTTCCAGCTATCCAAGGGATGAGAATGTTGGTTTTATCTGTTTTGTTTGTCGTTACAATGATTGTATGGAAGAGAGGAATATTTGGGCGAGCGGAAATAACTTGGGATGGAATAATAAATATTTTCAAGAAGTTCTCAAGAGGTGGTAAGAAATGACAAAAAATGAGACAAAAAATTCAAAGAAGGTAATTTTGAGGATGGAACATGTGACGATGCAATTTGGCGGACTTACCGCAGTTGATGATTTTGATAACGGAGTGTACGAGGGTGAAATTCTTGGGATTATTGGGCCGAATGGTGCTGGTAAGACAACTGCTTTTAACGTTATCACAGGCATATACTATCCAACAAAAGGAAGAGTTGTGTTTGATGATATAGATATTACGCCTTACAGACCTCACCAAATAACACATTTGGGTATAGCTAGAACATTTCAAAATATAAGGCTTTTCGATACTTTAACGGTTTTAGACAACGTGCTTGTTGCTCAGCACCACCTTTTATCGACAAGGGATGCTGATAAAATTTTACAAAAACACGGGAAAGAGAAAAAAATAAAAGGTGGATTATGGTTTTGGAGGTCTGTTTTCAAAGTTGGGTATCGTAAAGTTGAACAAGAAATGAGAGCACGTGCAATGGAATTACTTAGAAAAGTTGGGCTCGATCATCTTGCGTATGAAATTGCATCATCATTGCCATATGGTCAACAAAGAAAGCTCGAGATTGCAAGAGCACTTGCAACAGAGCCGAAACTGTTATTACTTGACGAACCAGCGGCAGGTATGAACCCAAAAGAGTCAGAGGAACTGTTGAATTTTATCAAATATATACGAGATGAGTTTAATTTGACAATTATACTTATTGAGCACGATATGAAAGTTGTTATGGGGGTATGCGAAAGAATCATTGTTATGGATTCTGGAAAGATTATCGCAGAAGGAACACCAGAAGAAATAAGCAGAAATCCTAAGGTAATAGAAGCTTACCTTGGTAAGGAGTGGGAACATGCCGGTGCTTGAAGTAGATGGTCTTCATGTTTTTTACGGAGCTATTCATGCAATTAAGGGAATTTCTTTTAAAGTTGATAAAGGTAAAGTTATAACACTTATAGGCGCAAATGGTGCTGGAAAAACGACAACTCTTTCAACAATCGCAGGTCTGGTAAAATCAAAAAGAGGGAGAATTATATTCGAAGGTAAAGAAATACAAAATCTTCCGCCACATACCATTAATAGACTTGGTATTTCGTTGGTCCCTGAGGGAAGACGTATATTTCCAAATTTGACGGTAATGGAAAATCTCATGATGGGTGCTTACAATCGAAAGGACAAGGAAGGAATAAAGCAAGACTTGGAATGGGTATTTTCTCTATTTCCAAGGCTTGCTGAACGTAAAAATCAGCTTGGTGGAACTTTATCCGGTGGAGAACAGCAGATGTTGGCTATTTCGAGGGCACTCATGAATCGTCCGAAACTTCTCATGATGGATGAACCTTCTCTCGGGCTTGCACCTATATTGGTTGAAGAAGTCTTTGAGATTATCAAAAAACTAAATTCAGAAGGAATAACAATATTGCTTGTTGAACAAAACGCAGTAGGAGCACTTAACATATCTCACTATGGTTACGTTCTTGAAACTGGGAATATAACCCTGGAAGGCCCTTCAAAAGAGTTATTAAAAAATGAAGAAGTTAAAAGAGCGTACTTAGGTTTGTGAAATATTTGTGAAATAAAAACAAAAGGCTTCAGGTAATTCCTGAAGCCTTTTATTTTCTAAGTATTTTTACTCCAATTTTCTTTGATTTTTTCAACGATTTGCTGCGCAGTTTTAGTCCCGGCAATTCCACCGATGCCAGTTTCTCTAAGGCTTTCTGGTAAAGATTTTCCAACATTGTACATAGCCTCGACAACTTCGTCGAATGGAATTACACTTTCAATGCCAGCTAATGCCATTTCACTGCAAATAATTGCCACGTTAACTGCAGAACCGTTTCTCTTAACACATGGTACTTCAACAAACCCTCCTACTGGGTCACAAACAAGCCCCATTAGCGATTTGAAAGATAACGCAGCAGCATGTCCGACTTTTACAGGGTCTTTTGAAAAATAGTAAGTTAAAATGGCAGAAGCCATTGCTGTTGCAGTACCTATCTCTGCTTGGCAACCACCAGCAGCTCCTGAAAGTGTTGCTTTATTCGCTACAACGTTTCCTACCCCGGAACCTACGATAAACGATTTTAATAAATCTTCCTCGTTTGCGTTGTATATTTTTTTCAAAGCGTATAGCGCTCCAGGAACTACACCACACGAACCAGCTGTTGGACATGCGACGATACGCCCCATAGAAGCATTCGATTCACCCATTGAAATAGCTACTGTTGTAGCTAAATGATTAAACTCGCTTACCATTTTCGGAGAGTTTTTATAAAATTTTAATCCATTATCTCCCGTCATACCCGTAAGAGTTTCGAATTTTTTTCCAATATTTTTCTCAGCTTCTTCTAGAATTACATTCATCAATCTTCTAAGTTTTTCTTTAACTTTTTCCGGATCTCTCCCCGTTTCTATCATCTCGTGCGCTAATATTATTTCACTAAATTCCAGATTTGTCTCTTTCCAAATTTCTAAAAGTTCTGAATATTTCACATTACTTCACCTTCTTCGATTCTAACATTGTAAACTTCAAGAACGTTATTTAGATTTTTTAAGCATTTCAAAACATCATCGCTAGCGTTTTCATCGAGTTCTATTATCGTCAATGCTATAGCTTGTAAAGCGTTTATTCTTCTTAAATAAACATTTGCTATGTTTGTTTTTATACAATCAAGTATATCCTTTAAGGCGCCTGGTTTATCTTTATTTACAATTACCAGTGTTGGAAAATCACCGGTAAGTTGGCATTCCACACCATTGATTTTTGTTATCTTTATTGCTCCTCCACCAATAGAAGAACCTTCAATTTCATTGTATATATTATCTTTCCAAGCTTTTATAAGAACGGTGTTAGGATGTACATCTCCTAGATCTTGTACCTCAAATTCGTATTGTAGACCGTACATTTTCGCAATATTATAAGCTTCTTTCACATCTGGGCTATCTGGTTTAATCCCCAAAACCCCTGCAAGCAAAGCCCTATCCGTGCCATGCCCGCGGTAAGTTAATGCGAAAGAACCATGCATTGCAAACACAACATGCTCAGGTATTCCCATTAATTTATAGACAAACCTTGCAATTTTTAAAGCACCTAATGTATGTGAACTTGATGGCCCTGTCATCACGGGCCCTGAAACTTCAAGTAATCCCATATAAAAGCCTCCAAATAGTTAAAATAATTAATTTTTTGTAATTATCTTAGTTTAAAAGTTTTTTTCTAAATTGAATTATACCATTTTTAGAATTTAATATCAATCATATTAAGCAAACAACAAAAGCCCCGTTAGGGGCTTTTGTTTTAAACTTATTATTAATTATTATCCTCTGAGTAATTGCAATACATTCTGTGGTAAACCATTGGATTGAGCAAGCATTGCCATACCAGATTGCATCAAAATTTGTTGCTTTGTAAACGCCATCATTTCTTTTGCCATGTCTGCATCTCTTATTCGGCTTTCGGCTGCTGTTAAGTTTTCTGCGGCAACTCCGAGGTTTGCTATCGTATGTTCCAGTCTATTTTGAATTGCACCAAGTTGCGAACGTATGGAGCTTACTTTGTGAATGGCTCCATCAATTACACTTATTGTTCTTTCGGCAGCATTTTGTGATGTAACTTTTAAAACTGTGGTAATAAGCCCAAGGTTTTTGGAATCTACAGCATCAATTCCGGCTACCATGTTTGCGCCTTCGTTTGCACCGATTTGGAAAATAAGCTGATTTCCTGTTGTATTTAATCCCTCAACTCTTGCAATACCAGTATCTATAACTGTTTCATTTGGAAGGGCTCCTCCAAATTGATTTATGTTGAATCTTGTGGTATTCCATGTTACTTTTATTCCACCAATTGTTACATAGCCTACTGTGTAGTTTTTAACTGTTGCAACCGTTGTCCCATTGTTTTTAATTAAGACTACTCTTGCATCAAGATTGCTCGTTGTTGTACCTTTGAATTGCCCAATTTCGACTATATAAGTTCCTTCAACAACACTTACGTATGAACTTGCGATTGAAACTTTCAAATCAATATTACCTTCAGCGACGACTTTTGCATCTGGCGCGGCTCTAAAACCTTCAAGATTACCGTTTAAAAGTTTTTTAGTGTTGAATTCTGTCGCTCTGCTTATTCTATCGATTTCATCCCTTAGTTGGTCAATTTCCGATTGAAGATTTGATCTGTCAACGTCTGTGTTTGTGTCAGTTGCGGCTTGTACAGCTAATTCTCTCATCCTTTGGAGTATAGCGTGGATTTCGTTTAGTGCTCCTTCAGCAGTTTGAATAAGTGAGATAGCGTCTTGTGCGTTTTTACTGGCCATCTCAAGTCCCTTGATCTGTCCTCTCATCTTTTCGCTGATTGCAAGACCTGCTGCATCGTCACTGGCTCTGTTGATTCTTAAACCGGAAGAAAGCCTTTCAAGACTCTTTTTCATGTCCGAATCTGTTAATGTAATCTGCCTCCATGCGTTAAGAGCAGACAAGTTGTGGTTAATCCGCATAACCTCACCTCCAATGATATAAGTACATAAATTGTTTTATTTGTTTTATTTTTCAAATATAACCGCTCTCAAGTGACCTGTGAGAATAATATGTTTAATTCTTTTAATACCCAATTTTTCCAATTCATCGTTTATAGCCTTTCTATTTCGGAAAACTCTAAACAATGGATAATACCAAGCGATATCACTTTTGTTTTCAAAGTTCGGAACGAAATAGAACAATAGTCCACTCTTGTATTTACTCAAAATTTTGCTGATTTCTATTTCTGTATTCAAAAGTTCAAAACTAACTATACTTTCTGAGTTTTCCTTATATTCTATCCCAATCTCTTTCACAGCGCTTGTAATAGTTTTTTTCAATTCTTCATCATCTTCAAGCAGAGAAATTTCGTTCACATTCAATTCGTTCAAGCTTTTTAGCAAGTCTTCCATTCCAACGGAGAATTTTGGCAATTTGTAACTTTTTAATCTTTCCTTGTAAACTTTCAAAACTTCACTCTTGGGGAATGGATAAGCATAGTAATAGTTGTTCGCCTTTTTCCATGCACGTATTGGTGAAATTACCCCTAATCCAGAGTGCTTTTCTGATATATTTCCAACCCACACAATTTCATCATTGGGTGAACCGATATTTTCAGAAGGATAAAACCCATCAAATTTATATATTCCAATACCTAAGTCAGCTAAATTGAAATTCTTTTTGCATGCTTCAACATGCAATTCGTAGGCTTTTCTTAAATCTTCTTGGTTTTCAGATTTTTCGAATATCTTTGCAAGCCTAAAGTTGTAAAAATAGAACTTATCTTTATTTTCGATTTTTTCCAAAAATTGCTTTGCTTTGTCAATATTTGAATCGTAAAGATAAACCGAACTTACGTATTTAGCAAAATCGCTATCTGAGATTAAGTAAATCTTTTTGAGTTCTTCGACATTGAATTCTTTTGAAAGGTCAGTAAAGAATTCCTTAGCTTTTGTATAATACTCTTTTATCTCTTCAAAAGCACCGTCAATCTCTGTGTCCAACTTTGTTTTTAAATCCTCCAACACCGGTTTTATAAATTTCCCGAGTTCTGGTAAAGTATCAATTGAACGTTTGTAGTAATCAAGAGCAAGTTTAAAATTCCCCATTTTCAAATAAGTATCGCCTATTAAGGCAAGTGAAACTCCTTTTAAGGTTTCATCTTCCGATTTACGTATTTCATTCAATAATTTCAATTTTTCCGTTGTTTCACCTTTGAAATTTTCAAAATAAAATATCAAACTGCCTAATCCATATTTTTTAATTCCTTCGATTTTGTCTTCACCAAGGATGTAATCTAAAAGATAATCATTACCACTCTCTAGCCTTTTTAAAACATAATCTTCAAATTTACTTTTCACGTGTGGACGATAAAGTTCCACATTGTATGTTCTACCACTTTCTAAATCTTTTTCTATAAAGTCAAGTATGTTAAGCCTAACACCTAACTGAGAAGCTTCTAATAATAACTTGTCGATTTCTTCAGATAACGAAACGTAATCTTCGTTATCAAGTTCAATAATGTATTTAGCTAACGACTTCAAAAGCTTTGGGAGGTCTTCGCCAGTCTTTTTTGCTTCTTCAAATATTAAATAGTAATTCTCCTTAAATTCTTTTAGTCTTTTAGCTTTTAAATAACCAATACAGAGAAGTGTTCGTGCTGAAGCCTTGTATTTTATCGTAATTATTGTCCATCCATATTTTTCTGGGTGCTCTTCAACATCTTTTATTTGTTCAAAGAATTTTTCGCCGTGTGGTATAAGCTTATCAAATTCTTTTCTAGCCTCATCGATTCCAAGAAGTCCGTAATATGGATCGGGATTATTTGAATTTAGGGAAAGAACTAATTTAAACATTCGCTCTGCCAAATCGTATAAACCTTTTGACATGAGGTCCAAACCATGTAAGAAAAATACCTCAAAACCTATAGAATTTATTCTTTGCTCCTTTTCTACAAGAGAGAATATTTCTTCAACTATTGGATATTTGTTATATCTGGATTCATACATAGACTCGGTTTTGTAAAGTTGACATAAATAATATATTCTTTCTATATTGGACATATCTTTTTTTTCATTAAGAAGCTTAACTAAAAGATTTCTTGTTCTTTCGTACTTTTTTTGCTTTAATTTTCTTGTCCAAATATATCCGTAGTGGTATATTATAAACGGAGCTTCAACAACTTTGCCTTTGTAAATTGGTTGGTTATGGACTATATTTTCATATCTTACCGTTCCATTTCTAAAAATTCTTGCGGTTGATGCAACTTCGGTTCTTTTTAAATCCCAGTCAAGATAACTTATGGTGGGAAGATAAACAGTATTTACATCTTTTGGTAAACTTGCTAAAAACTCTCTTATTTTACTAAAATCTTCTTTAACTTCTTCATCGGCGTCGTATATCAATACCCATTCACATGTTGGAAATTGCAATGAATAGTTTCTGGCTTCTGAAAAATCATCCCGCCATTCGTGAAAATAAACTTTATCAGTATATTTCTTCGCAATTTCAACGCTATTATCCGTTGAGCCTGTGTCAACAACAATTATTTCATCAACATACGGCTTTATACTGCCCAATGCCCTGTCCAAGTTGTGCTCTTCATTTTTCATTATCATTGCAACACTTAGTAAGCATTTATTTTCAGGTTGCTTTGACACGTTTATTCACTCCTCGTAATAAAAAATTTATACTTTTTCTCAACATATTTTTCAATATATGACTATAATTATCCTAAAAATCATAAAAAACAAAAACCAAAAGCGGGCGAATGCCCGCTTTTGGTTTTGAACTGTATTCAAATTGACTTTGTAAATGATTTTGTAAATTATTAAAATTATTATCTGAGCAATTGCAATACTTGTTGTGGTTGAGCGTTTGCTTGTGCAAGCATTGACATACTCGATTGCAACAGTATCTGTTGTTTTGTGAATTGCATCATTTCTTTTGCCATATCTGCGTCTCTTATTCGGCTTTCCGCTGCTGTCAAGTTTTCTGCTGCTACTCCAAGGTTCGCTATCGTGTGTTCAAGCCTATTCTGAATAGCACCAAGTGCTGCCCTTGCTGTACTTACTCTGTGAATTGCTGCATCCACTACCATTATTGTTTTTTCAGCACTGTTTTGGTCTGTTACTTTGAGTGTTGATGTCAACAATCCAAGAGCTTTCGCACTCATATCATCGATACCAGCGATCATATTGTGACCTTCGTTTGCACCGATTTGGAAGACTAATTGGTTATTTGCTGTGTATCTTGCTTCCACTCTTACCACTGCGCTATCTATTACTTCGTTCACTGGTAAAGCGCCGCCAAAATCGCTGAGTGCAAATTGTGTTCCAGTCCAAGTGAAAGTTATTCCAGCAAATGTTTGAGTTCCATTTACAATATTTGTAACTTTGCTTGTGCTTCCACTAGCTGTTATTAATGTGATTTTTACATCAAGTGCTGATGTGGCAGAACCATTAAGTTGTCCTACTTCAAAAACGTATGTACCTTCTTTAACTGCATTTGTTACTGTTGAAATTTGGACATTAATATTACCGCCGGTAACGACTTTAGCATCTGGAGTATTTTTGAACCCTTCGAGTTTACCGTCGAGAAGCTTCTTTGTGTTGAATTCTGTTGTTCTTGCTATTCTGTCAATTTCTTCTCTTAATTGGTCAAGCTCTGCTTGTATTTGATTTCTATCAACGTTTGTGTTTGTATCACTTGCCGCTTGAACTCCGAGTTCCCTCATCCTTTGGAGTATTGAGTGTACTTCTGTTAACGCGCCTTCTGCTGTTTGAATCAATGATATCGCGTCTTGTGAGTTTTTAATTGCCATGTCAAGACCTTTGATTTGACCTCTCATCTTTTCACTGATAGCTAATCCTGCTGCATCGTCTCCAGCTCTGTTGATTCTTAAACCAGATGAAAGTCTTTCAAGAGTCTTGCTCATGTCCATATTGGTCATGGATATGTTTCTCCAGCTGTTCAAAGCGTTGACGTTATGGTTAATCCTCATATCTTTCCACCTCCATGTGGGTTTTGTTTCCTTAGATTTTTTAAAATTTGGCAACCAAGGATGCTTTTAAAGGATACTTTAATACCATAAGCATTATCGGATAAATTTTATTTTTTTTTTAGGGTAAAAATTATAAGAAAAACCAAAAGCGGGCGAATGCCCGCTTTGGTTTTGAACTGTATTCAAATTGACTTTGTAAATGATTTTGTAAATTATTAAAATTATTATCTGAGTAATTGCAATACTTGTTGTGGTTGAGCGTTTGCTTGTGCAAGCATTGACATACTCGATTGCAACAGTATCTGTTGCTTTGTAAATTGCATCATTTCTTTTGCCATATCTGCGTCTCTTATTCGGCTTTCCGCTGCTGTCAAGTTTTCTGCTGCTACTCCAAGGTTTGCTATCGTGTGTTCAAGCCTATTCTGAACAGCACCGAGAGCTGCCCTTGCCGTACTTACTCTGTGAATTGCTGCATCCACTACCATTATTGTTTTTTCAGCACTGCTTTGGTTTGTTACTTTAAGTGTTGATGTTGACAATCCAAGAGCTTTCGCGCTCATATTGTCGATACCAGCGATCATGTTGTGACCTTCGTTTGCGCCGATTTGGAAGACTAATTGATTGTTTGCTGTGTATCTTGCTTCCACTCTTATCACTGCGCTGTCTATTACTTCGTTTGTTGGAAGTGCGCCACCAAAATCGGAAATGGTGAATACTCTTTGCCACTTAATTGTTACGTTACCAAGCGCTGCGGAGAGAGCACCTATTGTTGCAGTAGTTGAATTTAATACTGTACCATTGTTACCTATTTGGGTAATTTTAACATCAAGCTGTGATGTAACAGCACCATTGAATTGTCCAACCTCTATAACATATGTTCCTTCTGTTGCACCAGTTTTTGAATAACCACCTACAGTTACGTTAATATTACCTCCGGTAACGACTTTAGCGTCAGCGATACTTCTAAATCCTTCGAGTTTACCGTCGAGAAGTTTCTTTGTGTTGAATTCTGTTGTTCTTGCTATTCTGTCAATTTCTTCTCTTAATTGATCAAGCTCTGCTTGTATTTGATTTCTATCAACGTTTGTGTTTGTATCACTTGCCGCTTGCACGGATAGTTCTCTCATTCTTTGGAGTATCGAGTGTACTTCTGTTAATGCGCCTTCTGCTGTTTGAATCAATGATATCGCGTCTTGTGAGTTTTTAATTGCCATGTCAAGACCTTTGATTTGACCTCTCATCTTTTCACTGATAGCTAACCCTGCTGCGTCGTCTCCTGCTCTGTTGATTCTTAGACCGGATGAAAGTCTTTCAAGAGTCTTGCTCATGTCCATATTGGTCATGGATATGTTTCTCCAGCTGTTCAAAGCGTTGACGTTATGGTTAATCCTCATATCTTTCCACCTCCATGTGGGTTTTGTTCCATTAATAATTTTTCTATCAAGTTAGTGCTCGTAAGTTTATAAAAGCATCCTTGGTTGCCATAATTATTATCGGAATAAATTTGAGAAATTTTAGTTGCTGATAGCTCATTTATTTATCGTTTTTATAATATGACTGATTCTTAAGTAATTGTTCTTCTGGTACATCTTTAATTTCTTTTGCAGGTGAACCAACGTAGATTTTTCCAGGTTTTGCATTTTTTGTTAGTATTGCTCCAGCGGCAATGAGAGCATCTTCACCTATTTCTTTGCCAGGCAGTATAGTTGCATTTGCACCTATACGCGCACCTTTTCTCAGAATTGGTCCTTTGAAGTACTTTTTTCTTTCCTCTGTTCTACCTAAAAAATTATCATTTGTGAACGTAACTGCTGGAGCTATAAAACAATAATCTTCTATTGTTGATATGGCTGTTATATAAGCATTTGTTTCTATCTTTACATATTTTCCAATTTTTGTTTTATTTTCCACAGCTACTCCCCTACCTATTATTGTATATTCGTCTATTTCAACATCTTCACGTATACTTGCAAGGTCTCCTACAAACACAAAATCACCTAATATAGCTCCTCTGTAAATTACACAATTTGCACCTATCGTTACATATTTTCCAATTTTTAATGGAAGAAGTTCTTTTTCTTCAGTTGTTGCGGACGCAGAAGCTTTGAATGGTTTCTTCCCAAGCACTGTATTATCTCCAATAATACATCCATCACCGATTATTGTATCTTTTCTTATCACAACGTTATGACCTATTGTTACATTATCGCCTATTATTACATTGTCTTCAATTACTACGTTTTCACCGAGAATAACGTTGTTGCCTAATTTTGCATTTTTTGATATCATCTTGCTCTCCTCCCTTTAAATTAATTTAATTTTTCTTCATGTTCTAATTTAATTATAACACACCTAATTGTGGTATAATGAATACAAGAAAAATATCAAAAAATTCTTTATAATTATCGTTTCTAAGTTATCTTAAGTTTACTTTGAGAGGAGGGATTCTTATTCAAAAAGTAGCCCTTATTGCACATGATAAGAAAAAATTGGACCTTGCTATGTTTGTTAAAGAGTGGAAAAATGTTTTTGAACATTGTGAGTTGTATGCGACGAAATCAACAGGGAAGATTATCGAAGAAAAGATAGGACTCAAAGTTAATAAGTTTGAGTCGGGACCATACGGTGGAGATTTACAAATAGGTTCAATGATTGTAAACGGTGAGATTGATTTCGTTATATTTCTCCGCGATCCTCTAACAGCTCAGCCACACGAACCTGATGTTAGTGCTCTTCTAAGGGTTTGTGATGTGCATAATGTTCCTTTAGCTACAAATTTGGCAACTGCAGAAGCTCTTGTTTTGGAGATACAAAAGAAAATACTTCAAGAAAACCAAAAAAACGAAGAAACTGGTGAGTGAATAATTATGAATAAAATAAACAATGTAAGCAAAGATGCTTTGCTTGTTTTGATATATTTTCTTTTGTTTTTATTTTTTGTGTGGAAAGTGCCATTTGTTGTTGGCGCTCTTGTTCTTGGTTTCTATTTTTCCATAATTCTGAGTGTTCCATACGATTTTGTCTTAAAAAAGACAAATAAAAAATTTTTAGCTGTAATTTCTTACATACTTGTTGTTTTTATATTTGCTTATACCATTATTTCATTTTTCCCGAAGACATTTGATCAGGTGTATAAATTATTTCAGGCGTCAAAAGATTTGAATATAAATGGGAATTTTCCGACGTGGTTAGTGAATGCTATAAATGAGCTGAAGTCAAATATTTCTTCAATTCTTTTAAGTATATTGAACAAGGTGGTCGGTGTATTACCTTCCCTGATTACTATGCTGATGTTTATTTTAGTGACCATGGTAGGAATAGAAAGTATAAAATCTTATCTTGCTAAAAATATTTCGATATTATTTGTTGAAAATCCTGATTATGGTAAAAAATTTGTTTATGAACTTTTTGGGGATATTAGAAAGTACATCAGAGGTCAGGTTCTTGTTTCTTTTATAAGTGCTTTCCTTACAACGTTAGGATTGATATTATTAAATATTCCCTCGGCATTAACACTAGGTGTGTTAACGTTTCTTGGGGGTTTTTTCCCATTTGTTGGATTACTTATCTCTGCTGTACCTATGTATTTATTTGCTTTTTCCACAGGTGGTTTGAAATCTGTTATTTTCCTAACTTTTTTACTTGTTGGTGTTAACCAAGCTGAATCTTGGATTTATGGTCCAAGAATACAAAGTGATAATTTGAAATTACATTGGTTTGTAATAATTCTGGCTATTTTCTTACTTGGGGATGTCTTAGGTTTTGTAGGTGTTTTAATAGCTATTCCTGTGTTGCTCTTTGTTAGAAAATTTTGGAAATATTATGTTTTGAAAAACAACTAACTTAAAAATACAGAACCTGGCCAATTGGAAAAATGGCTTAAGTTAGAATAAAAAAATACATCTGCTAAAATTGTCTTTGTGTCAAATTACATATTTGCTCTGATTTTATCTCTTAGTGTGTTTAACTAATATTCAGTCTAGGAAGTCGGATGCTTTTGGCAGATAGAGTATATTGGCAATGAAAGTATACATAAAGCCCTTGGAAAAAGAAAAAGCAGAGAATTTATAGACACACTCTCTGCCCATCCAAAAATGATTAGATTAATTGACAAATAGTTTTTACATTAGCCAAGGTGAGAATTAAATTTATTAAAAGCATTATTTATTTTTTGCTAGCGACTATTATCATATTATGTGACGAATTAGCAATTCCTGATACTGTTGAAATAGAATCAATTGAAAAATATTGAATTTTTTTGAAATATTTTTTTAGTAGATTATAAATTTCTATAATATCATATTCCTTTATATGAAATGGATTTTTTATATGTTTTCTATTTATTCTGTTTGGAGTAGACATAATAAGCTTTCCATCTGATTTAATTACACGATATGCTTCCTTAATGTATTCTTCTACGTTTTCTAGTGGTAAATGTTCAATTGTTTCATATGAAACATATGCATTAAAATATTCATTATTAAAAGGTAACTTAGTTACATCAGCTTGAATCCAATCTATGTTATCTAATTTGAAATATTTCTTTCCGAATTCAATAGAATCTTTTGCTAAGTCAACAGCAGTAACTTTTTCAGCATGTGTAGATAAATAGGCAGCTCCATATCCAAATCCGCTAGCGGCTTCTAAGACGTTGTCCGAAGATTTTATAAATGATGCTGCAAGGTCATACTTTGAAATAGTTATTAAAAAAGGAACAAAAGGCATAAATTCTGTTCCAGGAATGCCTCTTTCCCGCATATATGCAATTTTATTTTTATTAACATTTTCTTTAAATTCTTTATCGTAAATGAAACCATAGATTTTTTGTGATAGAAAAATATTTTTTTCTGTTAGTAAAATTTGCCTAACTATATTTAGAATTTCTTCTGGTTTTTGTGATTTTCTTACATAATCAGGCAAAATAATTTTATTTGAATAAATGTCAATTATAATTCCTGAGATTATTATTCCATTATTTTCATTTTCTAAAATAAAATCTAACATGTACATATTATCATTTATATGTTCAAACTTTCCAGCAACTATTTTGGAACTATCAAATGAGAAATTATTTATTAATTTGTTATTGTAGTGAAAGAACTTTTCTATAGGAGTTATTGAATTAGGAGTGAATAATATTTGTTTTTTCGAAAACAATCCGAATACATAATCATTTATGTTTTCCAAAGAGAATATATCTATAAGTGAAAAATCTTTAAAGTTTGTTAGTAATTCTAACATAAATTCTTTTAATGGATCAAGAGTTGGTATAGCTATTAATATATATTCATAGTTAGTTTTAAATGCTTTTTCAATTGTTTCCTTTATATAAAATTTATTAAAATTACCAATGATATCATCAACGACAAATAATAAGTTTTTTAAATTTATATCAGTAATTATTATTAATATAATCTTTTACTTCGTTACTAAGAGAGCTATTTTTATCCTTAATATATGGTAAAGTATAATTAATTTCCATCAAAGATTTAATTGTATTTTGAATATTCAAAATTTGCTTTTCAAGGGAAGAATTCTTTTCCACAAATTCACGGTACTCTATGGAATTGTAATTAGGCGATACAATCATTTCTACAGCTTCATCTATAGTTTGGAAAATGTAGTCTTTAGGGTAGAATTCCTCTGCTACATAGAAATTATGAATTACTGGTTTAATTCCTTTACTCATAGCTTCAAGTATTGCTACACCGTATCCTTCATGTATGCTAGTTGAAAGGAAAATGTTTTTATCTTCCAAATAATCTTCAACATTTTTGATAAATCCGTCGAACTTGAATTTGTCTTTTATTTCCATCTTTTCAAGAATGTACGACACGTACCTATACATTCTTTCATCTTGCATTTGACCTGCCCAGAACAAGCTATAATTTGGATCTATATCTGTCAGTTTTTTCAATATTTGAGTAGCAAAAACAGGGTTTTTCTTGTAGTTGAAGTGCCCTACAAAAACAATGTTAGGACCTGGTTCCCTTATTTTGAAAGTAAACTTAGTCAAGTCAATGCCGTTCCAGACAAGCGATTGAGGAATAAATTTTATTTGAGAACAGTTTTCAATGGTGGTTTTCAAAACATTTTCGGCAACAAAAATAACATGATCAATTTTGTCCCACTTGATGTTTTTCAAGAAGTCTAAGCGAAGTGACTCATAGCCATGCAGTCTACACAAAATTTTCTTCCCTGCCTTTGGCAGTTTGTTTGTAATTTCTATGGCCAATTCATTAGCCCATTCGAGCCAAACAATGTCCGCCCAGTTGTAAACTTCTTGAATCTGTCTTCCGTCAGTAGTGACTACGAGTTTTATTTCGTAGATATTTGACAAAATCTGAGCTATATCTTTTATGAAGTGATCCAAACCTGGAAGGCAAAAAAAGGCTAACCTTTCATTTCTTTTGAAAAATTTCTTTGCTTCTTCAAATTTTTGCTTCATTTGTTCTGGAGCATTGAGTTCACAGGCTTTTCCGTAATAATGTATTGCCATTGCAGGATTATTCTGCCTTAGTTGAGTGTCTCCCAAAAGATCGTATACTTCCCAGCTTTTGTTTTTTATTCGTGTCAGATATCTCCAAGATTCAAAGTAATTTTGCTTTTCAAATAATACTTTTGAATAGTTGAACAAAGCATCGTCGTGTGTTGGATCAAATTCTAAGGCTTTTTTGAAATGATTTAGTGCATCATCTAGTTTGCCTTCTTGATAGAAAATTATTCCGAGTACGTTATGTTTATCTACAGCAGATTCTATCTTGTCTGCGTATTGTTTTGCCTTTTCAAATTCACTGTTTTGGAGAAGCCTATTTATTTCATCTAACATGCTGTTTGTTCACTCCTTTCAAGTATGCTAATTAATTTATTCTCCTATTAGATATGGTGTTCCTTAGTACAAGGATATAAATTTGTTGAGTGTTATGTGTTTAAAGAATTATACATTAAAACATTAAAATACCAAAAGGCGAGCTTTATGCTCGACTTTGTATTTTTTTCCTGATTATCAATTACAGCAAATTATTACTGTGCGAATTTTATGCACACGTGTCATCAAATATATTCCTGTAAAATTTTCTTTATTTCATCTTTTGTTGCTACTTTACCCGAGACTTTAACTTTTCCGTTGACTACTAATGCGGGAGTAAACATGATATCGTATTCCATTATTTTGTCTATGTCTTGTACTTTTTCAATGTTTGCACTGATTCCAAGTTCTTTTAGAGCCTCTTCTGTGTTTCTTTCAAGTGCTTTGCACTTTGGACACCCTTTACCTAAGATTTTGATATCCATAAATTCCACCTCCGTTGTTTTTCGATCTTATCTTATGCTATTATACCAAATATGTAACCTGTAAGTGTTGCCATTATGATTACTAAAGCAACATATGTTGCTGTTTTTTTCCATCCTAAGACGCTGTTTATTACAAGCATATTAGGAAGACTTAGAGCTGGACCAGCTAATAGTAAAGCAAGTGCGGGACCTTGACCCATTCCAGCACCAAGAAGACCTTGCAGTATTGGAATTTCAGTGAGTGTTGCAAAGTACATGAATGCTCCAACAACTGAAGCTATGAAATTTGATAATAATGAATTACTACCGACTATTGATGATATGTATTTAGATGGTATTATACCTGCATCTGTGTTTGGGCGCCCCATGAAAAAGCCAGCTAAAAGTACACCAATGAATAGTAATGGTACAATTTGTTTGGCGAAGCTCCAAGTTGATTCAAACCAAGAAGATATTTCTTCTTTTTTAAACCATATGTATATAATTACCACTAGGATTGCCAATAAAAATACCGTTATATACCACTTTATGTTGTACACCGTGCTGAAGAAACCGGTTGCTTGAGCAGGTTTACTCCAAGCTGCGAAAATTAATATGAGCACTAAATTGAATATGAAAATCATATCTTGATACAATTTCCTTCCTTTACTTTCTTCTGATGAGGAATTTGAACTAATTTGGTTCATTCTTTCTTTATCTTCTTTTCCATAAATAAATTCCATGATTAGCCCTATGACTATTGAAAATACTATGGCGCCGATCGCTCTAGCTAATCCTAATTTCCAACCTAGAATACGAGCTGTCATGATAATAGCAAGTACATTAATGGCAGGGCCAGAGTAGAGGAACGCAATTGCGGGACCAATTCCAGCTCCTCGTTTGTAAATTCCTGCAAAGAGTGGTAGTACTGTACATGAGCATACGGCTAAAATTGTACCTGATACTGAAGCAACAGCATACGCTAACCACTTTTTTGCTTTACTTCCAAGATATTTTATAACTGCATTTTGAGAGATAAATATAGATATCGCACCAGCTATGAAGAAAGCAGGTATAAGGCATGTTAGGACATGGAGCCTTGCGTATTCTTGGAGCATGTAAAGTGATTCAAAAATAGCGCCTGTAAAGCGTTGGTTGGAAAGTGGCATATAGTAAGCGAAAAGGAAAATAGCGACTATTAATACAAATTTTTGCCATTCTTTAAGTTCTTTCATTTTTGCTTCCCCCTTTTTTTGAAGTTTTAGTTTCTGTTCCTCATACTTACACTTGTACAGAATGCTACCTCTACACTGAGATATTTTTCTAGTCTCCCTCTCTGATTTTTTGTTCGTCTATTTCAAAGTCTATTTCTGTTGACAAAGAAAATTTGCCTTTTAAATCTTCTTTAATTATGTTCGCAGCACATTTGAGAGAATTCAATATGCAAGGTGTCTGTAATTTGTAATTTGCTGTAAGCCCTTTCTTTTCACTTCTCACAATACCTGCATTCTTCAAGATGTTGAGATGTTTTGAAACAGAAGGTTGATCTATATTAAGTTTTTGTGCGATGCTGCATACACATAATTCGCCATATTTTGAAAGAAGTTCTACAATCATTATTCTTTTTGGGTGGGCTAACGCTTTGAATATCGAAGCGTACATTTCATATGCATCTTCTTTCATTTTTTTCCTCTCCCTTCTTTTTGATTTTTTTCTTATATTCCAATATTAGAATATAATATAAATAAAAAATGTCAAGTAAGATTTTTTTAAATGCAAGTTTAATACAAAAAACAAAAGCACACCTCAAAGGTGTGCTTTTGTTTAATTGCTTTGTAATCTTTTTATCTAACACCTAAAGCCACGGGGATGTTCCTTGGAGAATTGATTGTTACAAGTTTTCCAGCATACACCATTCCAGTGGACCCACCACCATCTAACATCATTGCGGATTCGTATCCTTTTGAAAGTAAGAACTGAGCTGCTTCGTCAAAATTCATGCCTGTTCCATTTGTGCCTTCTATCGTTATTAGATGAACCTTTCCGTCCTTTATAGCGATTATTGTTCGTGAAGCTCTTGTCGTAGGTATTCCACCACCGTAACGTAATTTTTCTTCGGCGGCATCTTGTATAATTTTCTTATCTTGGATAAGCAACGGTCCAGCACCTACAGCGTTTTTTACTTTATAACCGTTGTCTGTGTAGATTTCAACACTTACATCTGCTCCTACCGATATTTTAGGAAGGTACTGTTTTTGAATATCGTTGCTTATAGCAATTACTAAAGAATTATTTGGAACATATTCAACGTAGCCAACAGACGTTACTTTTCCGTTCTTAACAACTATGTAATTTTTTGAAACATCTTTCGTGATTTTTATTTTATAATCATCTGTATATAAGCTAACTTCGTTTACGGTTTTTGTGTTTACACTTTTAACCATTAGTAGTGTGTCGCCTATTCTAACGGTTATATCGATGTAATTTTTCCCGATAAAGACTTTATCATCAGTGGTTTCAATGAACATCGGTCTAAGTCCGTACCTATGTGATAGAACTTTACCACCAGAGATGATTATATCTATTGGCATTCCTGTAGCTGGGTCAAAGTAGTTTGCGTTGACACCATGGATTAAACCATTTTGCGATAATATGGAAGAGAGCTGTGCGGTATGTCCAATACCATTTTTAGGTAACACTGGAACTAAATCGACAAATCTTGGGTCTAGAATTAAATAATTGACGGTAAAAGTCCTTCCAGCAAATGTCTCTGTTTTCTTTATGTAATCTATTTTCTTAGATGTTGGTATAAGGAATATTTGTATTGTTTGATTTGTTATGGAAAGTTCGTATTTTTCAACATCTTTTGGAATTGATATAATTAAAGTACCGTTACTTTTGGAGATGTTGAGACCCTGTGGTATGTTTTTTGGTAAATCAAAAGGTGTAAGTTTTATTGTGATTTTCTTATCCAAAAGATTGATATTTACAAGTTCTTTATTTAATTGAGCAGAGGTATCTATTCTTATTACGTCGTTTGTGTAAGAAATAGAATTTATGGAAACTGGTTTGTCGAAAAATATGTTATTGGAGGTTTGCAATTTCAGTACGTTGATTAATGAGTCAATTTTAACTAATAATTTCCCATTTGAAGTGGTGTATGCATTCGGTACGTACTGTTCAAAATCGATTATGAAATCTCCAGAAGAGCCTATTATGAGCTTTTTGTTATAAATAAGATACATTCTCTCCGCTTTGACTATGTTAAAACCAATATCTTTGAGTTGGTCTTCAGTGATATATCCATTTGTTAATGTATAGACTTTATTATTGAAAAGCAAGACTTGAGAGAATATAATGCTTGAATACAAGACAATTATAGCGGAAAGAATATTCAAATATCTTATTTTTTTTGCTCCGTTTGCCAACATCTTATCAACATCCTTATCTACGTTTGTTGTAAGTTTTACATAAAAAACTGTCTGATTTTCTGTAAGTAATTATAACATGTGTGTGATTATTTTACAATCGAAAGTATTATTGGTTTTACTTGAGGTTTTTCTTGAGAGATTTTGTAACTTTCTTCGAGTAATTTTACAGCATCATTGATTTCGCTTTTCTCACTAACATACATTTTTGCAATTGTGTCACCAGGATGCACATAATCTCCTATTTTCTTTGTGATTTCTATTCCAACTCTGTAGTCTATTGTATCTTCTTTGGTTTTCCTGCCTGCACCAAGGTAATTTGAAGCAATTCCGATTTTTTCGGTATCGATATCCGTTATATATCCTTCAACTTTTGCTTTGAATTCAACTATATTGTCTGTCATTGGTAAAATTTCTCTTGGTCTATCAACAACTTCAGGATTGCCACCTTGGTATTTTACTAATTCGCGGAATTTGTTCAATGCAGCTCCACTTTCAAGAGCTTCTTTAGACATTTTCAGGCATTCTTCAAACGAGCCTTTCTCTGCCAAGTGGCACATCCAAGCAGATATGTTTAAACACAATTCTGTGAAGTCATCGGGTCCTTTACATTTTAATGTTTCGATAGCTTCCAGTACTTCGAGTGAATTTCCTATCATTTTACCAAGTGGAACGTCCATATTGGTTAATACCGCCACGGCTTTTTTTCCATGAGATTTTGCAATGTCTACCATCGCTTCCGCAAGTTCTTTAGCTTGGTCCAATGTTTTCATAAACGCGCCACTGCCGACTTTTACGTCAAGGACAAATCCATCTGCTCCACCGGCGAGCTTTTTGCTCATTATACTTGCTGCGATAAGTGATACTTCGTCAACTGTTGCAGTCGCATCTCTAAGTGCATATATTTTCTTATCTGCTGGAACTAAGTTTGCTGTTTGCCCAACTATTGCGATACCTATTTTTCTAACGTTTTGAAAAAATTCTTCTTCGCTAAGAGATGTTCTAAAGCCCGGTATAGATTCCAATTTGTCGATTGTGCCGCCTGTGTGTCCAAGTGCTCGGCCAGACATTTTTGCTACGGGTACACCAAGTGAAGCAACGATAGGTCCAACAACTAAAGTCGTTTTATCCCCTACACCGCCAGTGGAATGTTTATCAATTTTTATACCTGGAATAGGTGAAAGGTCTATTTTATCTCCTGAATCTGCCATTACCTTTGTTAGTATTGCTCTTTCTTCACTATCCATATGTCTAAAATAAATGGCCATTAAAAATGCGGCCATTTGATAATCAGGAATTTCGCCTTTTACGTACCCATTTACCATGAATTCTATTTCTTCTTTTGTAAGTTTTCCACCATTTCTCTTTTTCAGTATTACATCGTACGCGCGCATTTTTATTCCTCCTCGGTATTTTTGTCATTATTTGTTTTCATCTGTAGTCTCCTGTGAGCTTTTTTTGAAATATACTCTAAACGTTGTGCCTTCACCTACTTTACTTTCGAACGATATTGTTGCATTATGCTTGTCAGCTATCATTTTAACAATTGACAAGCCAAGGCCTGTACCTCCAACTTTCCGGCTTCGAGCTTTGTCGACTCTGTAAAATCTCTCAAATAATCTTTTTTGTGCATCTTCTGGTATTCCAGGACCGGTATCTTGCACTTCAAAAATCAATTTATCTTCCTTTTCATGGCATTTTACAAATACCTTCTTTTCACCTGTTTCTTTTATCGATGTGTATTTAACTGCATTATCAACTAAATTTAACACGAGTTGAACAAGTCTATCAAAATCTCCATAAACAGTTGATTTACATTCACATTTTGTATAAAGCTCCACACCGTAATCTTCAGCGAGAGGTTCTAAGATTGTTACAACTCTCTCTATAACTCTGCACATGTTAACATCTGAGAAGTTAAACTTCGCATCTCCAGATTCAAGCTTCTCAAGGTCTAGTAAATCGTTTATTAACCTCGTCATCCTTGCCGATTCACTTTCTATTACACCAAGAAATTTTCTAACGAGCTCTTTATTTGACAAGTCATCATCAAGCAAGGCCTCAGCGTAACCGTGAATGGATGTCAGAGGGGTTCTAAGTTCATGAGATACATTTGATATAAATTCTCTGCGCAGTTTATCAAGTTGCTTTTCTTTTGTGGTATCATGGAGTACGATTATATACCTTTCGCTTTCTTGGTCAAATTTTATAGGCACGACTTTGGCATCATAGTATCGTGTTTCTCCATTTGTTTGCATCACTACATCGCCACTTTGTATTTCCCCGGTTTCCAGTGCTTTTTCAAACATCTCGAGTAGGAAGTAATTTTCTACAACGTCATAAACCTTTCTTCCTTCTATGCCAGGTCTTGTGATATCTCTACCAGCAATATTGGCAAATGTAATAACTCCGTCTCCTCTTACGATGATTATTGGATCTGTTATATTGTTTAATATGGTGAAAATATTTCTTCTTTCTTTTTCGCTTTCAAATATTCTTTTTTCAAGTTCTTCTATCTTTTTTCTAAGTCTTTCATAGATGTATAGAGGAGGTGTGCCAACCTCCTCCCCTATAGTAATTGCAATTTTATCAAGATAACGAGAATATATACGTAAATTTTTCCGATTAAGGAAAAATAATATCGAAAAAATTAATGCTATTACTGTTATAACAATTGCGTAAATAATCATTTTTCAATTATTCTTCCTTTCCTGGGTCTCTAAATTTATAACCTTTTCCTCTGACTGTAACAACATACCTTGGATTTGATGGGTCATCTTCAATTTTGGTTCTGAGTCTTCTTATGTGTACGTCAACAGTTCTTGTATCGCCGAAGTAGTCATACCCCCACAGTTTGTCAAGTAAAACATCTCTTGAAAATACTTTTCCTTCGTTTTCGGCAAGGAATCTTAGAAGGTCAAATTCAAGTGGGGTAAGACTTACTTTCTTCCCTTTTACCCTTACTTCATATTTGTCTATATCGATTTCCAAATCTTTTGCAACAATTTTCTTCGGTTTTTCTTCTTTTACAACCGTACCAAGTTGCATTCTTCTAAATACGGCTCTAATCCTTGCAAGAAGTTCTCTAACGCTGAATGGTTTTACTATGTAATCATCTGCGCCAAGTTCCAACCCAAGTACCTTATCAAATTCTTCACCTTTTGCACTAAGGAAGATAACAGGCGTTAACTTATGTTTGTCCTTAGCTCTTATTGTCCTAACAAATTCGAAACCATCCATATTTGGAAGCATTATATCGACTATAAACATATCTACATCTTTTTCTTTTAATTCTTGAAGAGCTTTCTCAGCATCTTCTGCAGGGATAACGTCGTATCCTTCTTTCTGTAACGTAAAACTTACCAATTCCAGAATCTCTGGTTGGTCATCAATAATCATAATCGTTTTTTTTGCCATAACCACTCCTCCTTAAATTAAAATTGTCTTCTTTTACAATTATATCACCAAAAGTTACCTTTTGTCAAAAAGTTTTTTGGTATAGTTTAATAAAGATTACATGTAACAATTTGAAGGAAAAAATAAAAAGGCAAAACATCGAATGTGTTTTGCCTTTAATTTAAATTTTTAAATGAATAAATTTTAATTTTGAAAGAAATTAGAACAAAAATTCAGTATTTAGTGCTAAGATGTAATTTTGAAAATCTATAGTTTTATAAAATATCGCGAAATTTTTCCAAGAAATTTTTGCAGTAAATATTTGATAGCTAGCTTCACCTGATTTTTCAGGAGTTGTTGCTCCAGACTCTGAAACGTTTCCTGTCCATCCATCCCAGAACCATTTCCATCTTATAGTACCATTATCATTTACAAGACCTTTTATTAGATAATTGTATCTAAAATCGTAGGAAATATCTAAATTTTGCAGTGTGCCATTTATACCAAATGAAAACATTTTTGCGTCAGGGCCGTAAATAAACCCAAGAGGATAATCTAAAAGGAGCCTACCACTAGGATTATTTTCTAAATCAAAGTGTCTAACGTTTATTTTCAAGTATGGGAGATAGTTAGTGACATACATCCACTCGGATGTTTCTGAATACTCGAACCATATGTTTTGGCTGTATAAATTTAAAGATAGTCCTATATTTTTGGCATTTGCTCCTGGTTTATAATTCGAACTTGTTTCGGTAGGACTGTTGGCATCATCAAGTACAAATTCACCATATATTTTAAGTATATTTGAAAGGTTCAAAGTAAAATCAACACTTCCAGTTACATTACTGAATCCTTCGCCGTAGGTATTATGGAATATCGTAACAGGATTAAGATCTATTATATCGGGGAATTTGCCACCAACTACATTAAGTTCACCAAGACCTATTCTTAAGTCTGTATTCCAAGGTAAGTCTAATAGAAAATCAAATCTATGCGCGAAAATATACTTTGATGGTTCTGAGAAATATATTCCTGCTGTGTGTTGATCGGAATAATTTTTTTGTATGTACTCTTCTTGTTGTGAAAGTAAAGGGTAAGAAGTAATAGCATGGAATGCATAGCTTGCGTTTGTTGATTTTAAAGATATTGTAATGTTGTCCTGATAAGTTGTTGGAGAGATGTGGACTGGGTATTGAGCATCTCCCCATTTTAATGGGAATCTACCTATTGCAGCAAAAAGCCAATCATTCGCGTAATATAGGTAAGAGTACGTTGGAAAATTCAAATCCACAGATATTTTGGAAAAATCAAGGGGATTTGTTATGCTAAATGGAATATTGTTGCCTTGGTTTAGTGTTGCCAACTTGTTTCTCTTTTCTTTTTCGAAAGGTAATTCTATATAAAGTCCGATGTTTGGAATTTTCCAATTTAAAATTAATTTAAAAAAGGCTGGTATTTCATCTTGTAAATAGAAAACATTCTCAGCAGGATTGGTAGGGACACCTATCCATCTATCTCCCTTAGTTACAAATTGTGAAGACCAAGATGCTGTATAAAAACATGGAGAGAAAATTAATTTCACATTATGTTTACTGGAAATTTCATTGCTTGCCCATTCTAATGGGACCGGAAGGATTCCAACAACTTTCAATGACTCTGGTTTGTTATAGTAAAAGCTTGAATCCGCAAAAATCCATGTGTTTAAAAAAACTATCGTTATTATAACAAATTTTACTATATTTTTACTGGTAATTAGCACTTTATACCCTCCTGAAAGCATCTAGCACAGCTTCGGCAACCGCTCTTTCGAAATTTCCTTCGTTAATAGCTGTGCCTATTATGCTTTCTTCTATTCCATTGTATTGTTTAGTTATGTGTACTAAAACGTATTTTTTACCAACGAAATAAACTTCTGCTACATCATCAAATGATAATGCAAAATCGTGGATTTCAGAGAGGGCATTTAGAACAGCATTTCCAATGACTTTTGGGATGTTTCGCGTTGTCTTAGGACCAGAAAACTCTCCATAAAATTCTTCTTCGCCGTGTTCTATTGTTACGTTAACACGTACGTTTCTTTCATCGATGGGTTCAACTTTCAAGTTTGTAAGTTGGTATGGAAGTATTTTTTGTGATTTAATATCACCTTCAACTTGTGCGATTGATATTATTTTTCTATCGAGCCTCATCCCTGTGCTTGCCAAAACAACGGTTTCTATATCTCTCACAAGTTGCTTTGGGCTTTTATCACTTGAAGTTATTACGTGGATTTCACTTAAATTTCCACTATCCCCTACAACTTTCACAGCTTTAACCCCGGGTACTTTTGAAATTAGTTCTTCTATTTTCAAAACATCCACAGTAGGCATAATATTCCCCCCGATTAAATTAATAAATATTTTTGTGCATAATTATTATATCACTGAATTTTTGTTTTTCAAAATTTGAAGTTGTTGATATAATATTTTAAGTGGTAAGCAATTCGGAGGTGTTGTGATGGGAAGATTGATATACGGTACAGCTTACGATGGGATGATAAGGTTCTCACTTATTGATTCTAAAGATATTGTAAGTGAGTTAAGGGAGAGACATAAATTAAGTTATCTTCCTACGGTTGTACTTGGAAGATTAACAACTGCCGCAGGATTGGTAATACCATGGTTGTCGGAGAAGGAGACGATAACATTTGTAATTTCAGGTAACGGACCTGCTGGAAATGTTGTAAGTCAATCGAGTGCTAAAGGTACAGTTAGAGGATACATAACAAACAAAGATTTTGAATTAGAACCAAATGAGATAGGAAAATTTGATGTGAAAAACGCAATTGGTCAAGGTGAATTGACTGTTGTTAGAGACGTTGGTTTAAGAACTCCATATGTCTCTAAAGTGCCTTTGATTTCAGGAGAAATAGCGGAGGACGTAGCGTATTACTATACAAAATCAGAACAAATTCCATCGGCATTTGCTCTTGGTGTACTTATGGAAAAAAATGGTGTTTTAACATCAGGTGGACTTGCTGTGCAAATCCTTGATAGACATCTTCCAAATGAAGTGATAATTAAAATAGAGTCAAATCTTAAAAATTTTTCCATGACTCATTATTTGTTTGATAACATTCCTTTAGAAGAAATAGCAAGTTATGTACTTGGCGTTAATAAACTTATTTATGAGGAGACAAATGTTGTTTTTAAATGCAATTGTAGTAAAGAAAAAGCTTTCGAATCAATTATGATACTTGAATTGGAAGACTTGTACGAACTTCTCTCCGAGGAAAAAGCTGAAGTTACGTGTAAATGGTGCGGTTTAGTTTATCTATTTGATAAGGAAGATATAGAGAAAGCTATAGAACTAAAGAAAAAAGAGTGATAGCGCTTTATTTAATTTATTTCTAATATTTCGTAAATCATATTTTCTGCTTCCTTTTCATGGCCTTCTATGTATTTGTTCATAATTTCTAAGATTTTGTTTTCAAATTCTTCAGGGGGTATTTTTTTGAAATTATTATATTCTACACGCATTATTTTTGGATGTTGCGTTTTTTCTGGTTTTTCGTGTTCGTAGAAAAGTTCTTCCTCAAGTTTTTCTCCAGGAATTGCACCAGTGTATTTTATTTTTATATTTTGTTTTCCCATAATCTTGGCAAGGGCTCTTGCCACTTCTTCGACTGGAATTTGCTCTCCCATATCAAGAACGTATAGTTCTCTATTTGTGGATAAAGCTCCCGCTTGAATCACAAGTGACACGGCTTCTGGGATGCTCATCCAGTAACGTTTCATTCTTGGATCAGTTATTGTTACAGGTTCATCGTTTTCTATTTGTTTTTTGAATTTCCAAAGTACGCTTCCTCTGCTGCCTATGACATTTCCGAATCTTACTATCGAAAAATCTGTCTTGCATGTATCTGGTATTGAGAGTAAGTAAAGTTCCGCTAATCTTTTACTTGTACCCATATATGAAGTTGGATGAACTGCTTTGTCGGTGGATATAAACACGAATTTTTCAACATTGTAGTTGCAAGATAATTTTGCAAGGTTTATGGTGCCTAATACATTTACTCTAAGTGCTTCGTAAAGATTGTTTTGCATAAAAAATACATGTTTGTGTGCAGCGGCGTGAAAGAGAATATCCGGTCTATGAGTTTTGAAAATTTTTTCCATCATGTTTTTGTCTGTAACGTCTGATATTATTGGCACTATATCGAGTTCGTAATATTTCTCTTTCAATTCATTGTAAATTTCATATATGCTATTTTCTCCTCGCCCAACTAAGACTACTTTTTTTGGAGAAAACCTACAAACTTGTCTTGAAATTTCGGAACCGATACTACCACCGGCGCCGGTTATTAGAATTGTTTTTCCTGTTAAGTATTTGCTTATAGAGTTTATGTCAACATTTACTGGTTCCCTTCCAACAATATCTTGTAAGGAAATTTCACGTAAATCTGTTATTGTTGGATTTCTATCTAAAAATTCTGTTATTGAAGGGAAAGTTTTTAGTTTAACTTTTTCTGTATCTATTGTTGAGATTATTCTACTCATGACTTGTTTTGAAGCAGAGGGTATAGCTATTAGTATTTCATCAATTTCAAGCTTATCGATGTAATTATTTACTGAATCTACAGAGTCCAAAACCTTTACACCGGCAACGTATTTTCCTATTTTTTGTGTATCGTCATCGAAAAAGGCGACAACGGAACCGTAGTTTGTTCTTTTTATTTCGTTTAATAATATGACACCTGCATCACCGGCGCCTATTATAGCTATTCTTTTTTCGCTTTTTCGTTTCCAACTTAACATATATTGATATATTATCCTTGCACTTAATAGTAGAAAATAGCTACCAAGGAAGGTAAGCATTCCAACGGAACGTGGAAGAACGACCAATCTTGTGAAATGTATGAATATTAATGTAAAAGCATAACCGATAAACAGACCTCTTAGTAGAACAATCAAATCTTTTGGTGTTGCGTAACGCCAGACAATGCGGTAAGTGCCATTTAAAAGGTTCGATATAATTGTTATTATTACAAGTACCAAAACCCCGGATGAATACTTTGACATTTCTAAAAAGTCGAATCCAAATCTTACAAACAATGCATTCAAGCCAGCTAATGTTAAAAGCGTGATATCTATTAGAAAGAGCAAAAAATTTCTACTCGAAAAGAGTTTTAGAAAATTATCAATTTTTTTAGACTTCAAATTTCAGGAACACCTCCGGGGATGTATTTTATACTTGCACCTAATTTTGAGAACTTTTCAATCACGTTTTCGTAACCTCTGAAAATATGTTCAACGCTTGTTACCTCAGTTCTATCTTCCGCAGCTAATCCTGCAATTACCAAAGCCGCTGTTGCTCTTAAATCGGTGCCCATAACTGTTGTACCATATAACTTTTCGACACCATTTATAAATACTGTATTCTCGATAATTTTCATATTTGCACCCATTCTGACAAGCTCCGCAACATGAGCAAACCTTGTTTTAAAGACATTTTCCGTTACCGTGCTTGAACCATCAGCAAGTGAAAGGTAAACCAATATTTGTGGCTGAAGGTCTGTGGGAAAACCTGGATATGGTAATACATTTATATCGCAACCATACCACTTATCCGGTGATTTTATTTCTACTTCATTTTTTCCCTTCTTAACAATTGCACCGGTTTTTTCTAAAACAAACCATAAAGCGTCTAAGTGTTCTGGTATTATATTTTTTACAATTCCTTCTCCTTTTGTCGCAAGTATACCTATTATATATGTCCCTGCTTCTATTCTATCTGGTATTATTGTATGTTCACATCCGTGGAGCTTTTCTACACCTTCAACTATTATCTTACTTGTACCAGCGCCATAAACTTTTGCTCCCATTTTGTTCAGCAAATTTTGTAAATCAATTATTTCAGGCTCCATCGCTGCGTTCTCTATAATCGTCTTACCTGGAAGTATAGCTGCGGTACTCATTATATGCTCTGTTGCTCCAACACTTGGAAATGGTAAATAAACTACACTTTCTTCCTCTTTTTTCCCTCTCTTAGCACGTATCTCGCCATGGTCAAAGCTTATTTCAAAACCAATTTTTTTAAGACCATCCAGATGAAAGTCAACAGGTCTTGCCCCTATTGCACAACCACCAGGAAGAGGTGTACTTGCTTCACCAACTAATGCGGCAATGGGGCCAAGGACATTAAATGATGCACGCATTTTTCTAACAAGTTCGTACTGAATATGTGTTATTGAGATTTTACCTGAAATCTTTACAATACCTTTATGTTTGTCAAAGAAGACGTCTTTACCCGTAGTTCTGAGAATATCAATCATTGTTTCAACATCGGATAGAACTGGAACTTTGTAAAGTGTGACCTCTTCTTCTGTGAGCAAAGCGGCAGCCAAAAGAGGCAACGCAGAATTTTTTGCGCCCGATATCTCGACTTCACCAGAAAGTTTACTTCTTTCAACTATTATTGAACCCATAATTTAATCATTCTCTCCTTTTTTATACATAGTTACTTTACATTATTCTACAATTTTCATTAGCTCTTCTATGTTTGTTGAATCATCTGGATAATTTGAAATTTTTACTGTCGCTGGTATATTATGTAGTATGAGCGCATTTTCAATTCTTTCTTTAACTTTCATACTATTTTCCTTATTTACTTCTGTTAAGAGTACGATGAATTGATTTTCGGAGCTTCTTCCAACGCTGTCAAGAGGGACTCTTACAAGTTCTTTTAGTAATTTTCCAACACCCAATAAGTTTTGTTCTTTTTCTATCTGTGCCATTTTGTCGAAATTACTAATGGTTACTGTTATAATGGCATAGCCAAAATTTTCTTCAAACGCTTTTTGATGATAGTACGAAATGAGCTTTAACATATGTTCTTTTGAGTATACTCTTGTCAGTGGGTCTATCATTCTCTTTGTTCCTACGTCTTTTATAAAATCATCAAAGACTTCAAACTGTTTTTTCATAATAGAAGAATATTCGGTGAGAAGCATTTCCAACTCGTTTTCACGCATCTTTAATTTTGATATTTCATCTTCTAACTCTCTTACTCTTTGGATTAACTCTTCTTTTGAAAGCTTTTCGTATTCCATAGTTATTTCCCCCCGTTCGAATTATTTGAACTATCATTTATGGTGTAATCTTCTAAAAGCACTACATACTTAGGAATTGTAGGAATTTTGATTCTGAAGATACCATTGCTATACTCACCTATTGATATATTGTTATTTTTTAATAGTCGCCCGTATGGTATATATTCCGAGATATAGACTTTGCCATTTATTTTAATATTTGGGTCTGGTAGATCTATTCTATAGTTTGAATAATAACCAACCGTTTTTTGTGTGTACGTTTCGTATACTTGTGTGTCTGTTGATTCTTTCAGTGTTTGAGTGGACTCATTTGTGGACTCTATTGATTCAATAGTTACAGGGAATTCTTTCTCCCACCACTTTATTGCGTATCCAACGTTACCAGTTTTTTCAACAAAACCAATTAGCTCACCTGTCGTTGCGTCAACAACAATACCTTTTTTCTTTAGATTCAGAACATAAATTCCTTTAGAGTCTTCACTTAAAACTTCAAGAGCATTGGTAGTAGTATCTTTGAATAAAGTAACATTTAGAGTAATTTTTTCTTTTTCAAATAATTTTTCTAAATTCCTTTTTGAACTGTAAATTGGTGTAGAAGATTTATACAGTATTGTATGTATTGAGTTAGCTATGAAGTTTTTTGAAAAAATATCGAGAAATAGTAAAAGCATGAGAACAAGAAAGACAATAACTAATGTATTTAACTTCATTCTACGCTCTTCAACCTCACAAGTATATCCATTTTATCCAATACCATTCCTGCACCTTTTGCAACACAGCTCATTGGATCTTCTGCGCGTACTACTTTTATACCTGTTTCTTTTTCAAGTAGTTCGCAGATGCCCTTGAGTAATGAACCACCACCAGCTACAACAATTCCCCTTTCTGTTATATCAGCAACCAGTTCCGGAGGAGTTTTCTCTAAAGTAGCTTTTGCAGTTTCGGCAATTTGCATTGCTGTAGGTCTTATTGCTTCACGTATTTCTCCTCCGGTTAATGTTAATTTTTTGGGTAATCCACTTGATAATTCTATACCAACTATTTCAGTTTGTAATTCATCAAATTCCTTCAGAGGGTAAACGTTTCCAATTTCTATTTTTACACGTTCAGCGGTTCTTACACCGATTGTAACTCTGTAAACTTCTCTGACATATTGTATTATAGCTTCGTCGAATTCGTCTCCTGCTATTCTTGAGGAAGTTGCATTAACTATTGAACCAAGAGATATAACTGCTGCTTCCGTTGTCCCCCCACCGATATCTATAACCATATTTCCTTGCGGTTCTTCAACTGAAAGCCCTGCTCCTATAGCAGTTGCCATGGGTTCTTCTATTAAGAAAACCTTTTTTGCACCAGCTTCTTTCCCTGCTGTTAAAAGAGCTCTACTTTCAACTTCCGTTACACCATAAGGCACACCGATAACTACACGTGGTTTGAAAAACGAGAAACTTTCTTGAGCCTTTCCTATGAAGTAGCTCAACATCGCTAATGCAACATCGTAATCTGCGATGACGCCATCTTTGAGAGGCCTGATAGCTTGGATAAAAGATGGAGTCTTACCTATCATTTTCTTTGCTTCCGCACCGACTTTTACTATCTCTCCTGTGTCAACATTAATTGATATAACGGAAGGCTCGTTTATAACTATTCCTTTACCCCTCACATAAACTAAAGTATTTGCGGTTCCCAGATCTATTCCAAGATCAGATCTGCCAAACATTACTGCACTTCCTTTCTGATTATTTTTTCGAATAATTCAGTGGCTTCGTCTATTTTCTCAATTAACTTTCCACCAGCTTGAGCAAATGTTGGACTACCTCCGCCACCACCACCAAGTACTTTTGAAACCAATTTTGCTATGTTTCCGGCGTTATAATCTTGAGTAAGTTCTTTTGGAACTTTTACGGTCACAATTATTTTATCACTCATTTTAGATATAAGTAATACAATACCTTTTATTCTATCTGATATGTTATCTATAAGATCTTTTAAGATATCAGGTTCGACATCTTCAAGGACAGAGACTACATATTTTATATTGTTGTATTCTTTAACTTTTTTAGCGATCTCTTCAGGATTTATGAGTTTTCTCTTTATCTCCTGTATTTCTTTTTCTAAGTTCTTTTTCTCTTCCAAAATTTTTTGTATTTTTTCGACAATTTCACTTTTTGGAGCTTCGAGCAAAAGTTTTAATTTTTCGAAAAGTTCCTCATCTGTTCTCAAATATTCAAGAGAATTTAAACCTGTTATAGCTTCAATTCTTCTAACCCCAGCACTAACAGCAGATTCTGATACTATCTTAAATAGCCCTATTTCACCGGTATTTTTTACATGTGTACCACCACATAATTCTTCACTAAAATCGGAAACTTTTACAACTCTTACAAAATCACCATATTTTTCTTCGAATAATGCCATTGCACCTTCTTTGACAGCCTCATCGTAGCTTTTAATTTCTGTGACTACAGGTATAGCTTTTAGAATTACTTCGTTCACTATGTTTTCTATTTTTGTAATTTCATCTTTTGTTAGTGCTTGATAATGTGTAAAGTCGAATCTTAGTCTTGTTGGTTCAACCAAAGACCCAGCTTGCCTTACATGTGAGCCAAGAACTTTTCTTAAGGTTGAGTGCAAAATGTGGGTTGCTGTATGATTTCTCATCGTTGATTTTCTCTTTATTTCATCAACTTGAGATTGTACTTTTTCATTTACCGATATTTTTCCATTTAACTTACCTCTATGTACGATTATACCTTCAACTGGTGAATAAACATATTCTACTGTGAAAAGTCCATCCTGGGATTTTATTACTCCAGTATCTGCTACTTGGCCACCTTTCTCAGCATAGAATGGGGTTATATCAAGTATTAATTCGCATTCTAAATTGTTGCCCTCGGCTTTTTCAACAAATTCTCCATTTACCCTTATTTTCAATACAGAAGATTCTGATACTAGTGTATCGTAACCAACAAATACGGTTTCTATCCCTAAATTTTCATACCCTGTTTTTTGCGCAAATTCTATTTCACCTTGTGCTTTTCTTGACCTTTCTCTTTGCTCTTCTAGGTATTTTTCAAATCCTTTTTCATCAAGTTCGTATCCATTTTCTGTAGCAATGTCTCTGAGTATATCAATTGGAAAACCATATGTATCGTACAATTTAAAAGCGTCTTCTGCACTTATTTTTCCAGAAATAGAGACTATTTTTTGCACTATTTCAAGTCCTCTGGAAAGATTATTGATAAACTTCAACTCTTCACCTTTTACTATATTTTCCACAAAGCCTTGCTTTTCAACGATTTCTGGATAAATTTTCCCCATTTTTTGCACAACGCTGTCGACGATTTTGTATAAGAATGGTTCTTTTGCTCCTAATAATACTCCGTGCCTAAGAGCTCTTCTAAGTACTCTTCTTAATACATAACCTCTCCCTTCATTTGAAGGTAAGACGCCATCGGCAATCATAAATGTGACAGACCGTACATGGTCGGCGATAACCCTTATAGAAACGTCTTTTACTTTGTCGGATTTATAAGATACTTTAAGTACATTTTCAATGCTTTCTATTATGGGTTTGAACAAATCTGTATCAAAGTTCCAATAAACTCCTTGCATCATTGCGGAGATTCTTTCAAGACCAGCGCCAGTATCTATATTTTTTCTTGGAAGTGGATGAAGGTTTCCTTCTTCATCTTGGTAAAATTCAGTAAAGACAAGATTCCAAATCTCTATGTATCTTCCATCTGTATTTGCTGGTGTTGGTTCCTGACCTTCTGGTACCGGGACTTCAACACCCGTGTCGTAGAATATTTCAGAGCATGGACCACATGGACCTGTTGGACCTGCAGGTCCCCAAAAGTTATCTTCTTTGCTCATTCTTACTATTTTTCGTTCAGGTACACCTAGTTTGCGCCAAATTTCGTAAGCTTCGTCATCGTATTCGTAAACGGAAACCCATAGTTTTTCCTCTGGCATTTCTAGTACTTTGGTCACAAATTCCCAAGCCCATTCGATAGCTTCTTGTTTAAAGTAATCTCCAAAAGAGAAATTACCGAGCATTTCGAAAAAAGTATGATGCCTTGGTGTTCTACCAACATTTTCTATGTCATTTGTTCTTACACATTTTTGGCAAGTTGTAACTCTTGGATATACTGGATCAACTTTGCCCCAGAAAATTGGTTTAAATGGTACCATGCCTGCTACTGTAAACATCAATTGTGGATCGTCTGGAATCAAAGATGCACTTGGTAATCTTTTGTGCCCTTTTTTCTCAAAAAAGCTAAGATATGCTTCCCTAATTTCATCACTTGTCATGAATTTCATCTATTTGCACCTCCAAATTTATTTATTCTATTTTTTCTTAATAGAAAAGTTTTAAAATAATATAGACAACTGGAGTGATAAAGAGTAAACCGTCGATTCTATCTAACATTCCACCGTGACCTGGCATTAAATTTCCCATATGTTTGACGTTGTAATGTCTCTTGATAGATGATTCAAATATATCACCAAAAGAGTCCATTAATCCTGTAAGAAAAGCGATTAAAAGTTCCAAAAAAAATGTTAATTTCATTTCTGAGTGGAAGAATGTGTTCGCAATTATCTGATAGATAATTATATAAACAAATGTTCCACCAATACCACCAAAGAAACCTTCCCAACTCTTGTTTGGACTGTAATAGCTTCCGAATTTGTGCTTCCCAAATAACATACCGAATGCATAAGCAAAACTATCGTAAGACCAAGAGAGCGTTAAAGTTAGTAAAGCAATTGCTGGTCCATAGATATCGTAGAGTGGTATAAAGAAAGAAAGCAAAAATGATATGTATATTAAAGCAGTTGAATATGCGAAATAAACTTCCGTTATAATTTCCCGGTTTTTGATTTTATAAAGTGCTACAATTATTCCAGTTATATAAATTACGGAAAGGAGTTCCATAGGGTGATTTCTAAAAGCAACACCGTACAATATCGGATAAACCGTTACGATGGCTGTGTATGTAAACGAAAGCCAAGTACTATGGCGTTTTATGGTTGTGAAAAATAACTCACTTGAAGTTATCATAACTATCGTTGCGACTAATCCTACTAAACTGCTGTAAGATATAAAGCACAATACAACAAATGGAGCAACTATAATAGCGCTTATGAATCTTTGAATCGTTTCCTTTTTTAGATTTTTCTGAGAATTGGTGTTTTTTTCAATTGTTTCTGGCATTTTACTTTATTCCCCCAAACCTTCTATCTCTATTTGAGTATTCATCGATGGCTTTTTGGAGTTCTTCTTCGGTAAATTCAGGCCAAAGAAGTTTTGAAAAGTAAAGTTCGCTGTAAGCTATTTGCCAAATTAAAAAGTTACTTATTCTCATTTCACCAGAAGTACGTATCACAAGATCTGGGTCAGGTACATCCGACGCATATAAATAATTTCTAAAGCTGTTTTCATCTAATTTATCTGGTGTAATATTGCCTTTTTTAGTGTCTTCTATTAATCTTTTTATACCATCGATGATTTCATTTCGACCACCATAATTAAATGCCATTATTACTTGTATACGTGAGTTATTTTTTGTTTTTTCTTCGTATTCTAAGCATTTCTCTTTTAAAGAACTTGGGAGCTTATCTATTCTTCCTATGAATCTAAGCCTAACGCCTTCTTTATCCATGCGCTCGTAAAATTCGTGAATTTTGTTTTCCAAAAGGCCAAATATGAAATTTACCTCTTCCATAGGTCTTTTCCAGTTTTCGGTTGAAAAAGCGTAAAACGTGGTGTATTTCACACCACGATTTGCACACCATTTGACAACATCTTCTATTTTGTATGCTCCAACGTAATGACCATATGTTCTTGGTTTACCTTGTTTTTTTGCCCATCGGCCATTTCCATCCATTATAAATGCGATGTGTATTGGTACATTATTAGTTGGATTGTTCATCAAAATTCCATTATCTCCTTTTCTTTTTTCTCGAAGAGTTTATCGAGTTCCGCAACATATTTATCTGTCAAGTTTTGAATTTCCTTCTCAAGTCTCTTTTCATCATCTTCTGAAATTTCTCCTGCTTTTTTCTTATCTTTTATATCTTTTAAAATATCTCTTCTTATATTTCTCACTGCAACTTTACCTTCTTCAACTATTTCTTTGGCTTTTTTAACCCACTTTTGTCTTTGCTCAGTTGTCGGTGTTGGAAAGTTTATTCTTACGACTGTACCATCATTAACAGGCGTCAATCCGAGGTCACTTGCTAATATGGCTTTTTCAATAACATTCAGCAAATTTCTTTCCCAAGGTTTTATAACGAGTTGTCTTTCTTCTGTAGTTACTTGAGCGACTTGGAGAACGGGTGTTGGCACTCCATAGTAATCAATTTTGATTTCTTCAAGTACAGCAGGGGTTGCCCTACCTGTTCTCAAATGTTTAAGTTCTTCAGCAATTTTTTCAACGGATTTTTTCATCTTTTCTTCTGTTGTCTTTATAAAGGAATTTACCATATCTCTGCACCTCCAAGTTATATGTTTTATATTTTATCAATATTACTTATGCATATTGCTGTTATACCTTTATTTTGCGATTCTGGATATACATTGTTCCCACTTTTAAATTTAACCGAAACTTGACAATTAAGTATATTCTCAAGATTTTGAGTAATTTTTTCCCTATAGTCTTTTAATTTTATCGGAGAAATTATAACACAATCTATTGAAGATGGAAAGAAGCCTGATGAAATAACATATTTTGTTACTTCTTCTAGCATATCGATACTTCTTCTGTCTTTATTTGACTCATTTTCTGGAAACAGTACACCTATATCTTTTTTATGCGTTATTCCTACTATGCTGTCTATTATTGCGTGTGTCAAAACATCTGCATCTGAATGTCCTAATAATCCCATGTTAGATTCTATATCAACACCGCCAATTACTAAATTTCTGCTTTCAACAAGAGGGTGTGTATCCCAGCCGATACCTGTAAAAGTCTGATAATCGCTTATTCTTGAAAAGCGTTTCATTTTTGGATGTACAGATTTTGATTCTTGGAATCCGAATTTTTCGAATATAGATGTTTTAAACGTATCAACTATAATTCTCTTGTATCTGTTTTCTTTCATAAATTTATATAGTAAAAATTCCTTCATTTCACCTGAGAGAGATATTATGTAAAGATCATCCACAGAAAAATCCATCAATATTCTCTCTATAATGTATATCATCTTCGAACCAACAGGAATTATCTTGAAGCCAAGTAATTTAAACCATTTTTGATAACCATGTCGAAAACCAGCTTTTGTTGCATAAAGTAAAACGCTTTTAATTTCTTTACCATCTGTCAATAGTAACATGTTCTGCTTGATAAAAGGTGGTATATCTTCTTCTAAAGCCTTTGATATATAATCTATAGCTTTATTGCCAAATAATTCATCAAAAAACTCAGACTTTTCAGAATATATTAATTCTGCTATTTTTTGTATATTTTCATTTGTTGCTTTTATTATGTTCATAACGTTTGCACCTCTATAAAGATAGATAGATTATTTAAATTCTTATTTGGTGAAAATATAAATTATTATAAGAAGTGCCCCGGTTATCAATAGTGTTGTCATAAAAGATATCAACAACTCTGAACCAGTTGTTGGTGGTATCTCAACCTTTATATGTTTAGGTAGTTCTTTCTGGGACTCTTTTTGTTGTTGAGTGTTGTATTTTCTCTTTTTTAAAAAGTAAGTTTCATCGCTGAGTATTTTTAGCGCAGGACTTACTAGTGTTTTACCTATAATTCCATCGCCGATTTCAATTTTCACAAGAAATAAGTTCCCGCCTTTAACTCGGACAAGTTCTTTGCTAATTATTATGCCTTCTAAAGAAGACTTTTGCTTGTCGATCCCTGGATATAATTCTCTAATTTGTTTTTCGTATTTCCCAAAATTTAAAATTACCACCGGTATTTTATCGCCGATATCGAATTGAATTATAGATGTGCCATTTATGGGATCGATAACGGGAAAAACTTCAGCGCAGTCTGCCACATCTGCTCTTGAATATATCTCAAGTACAGAACTATCTGAGAAATCTTCTTGAAGATTCATAAATGTAAAGGCAGAATATTCTTCAAGGCTCATTGCGTGAAATTTAACTGAGACCTCCATTTTCGGGCTCCATTCTTCAAGTAAATCACTGAGAATAGTTTTGGTAACCTCTACATCATCGTCTTTTATCGCTGTTGAAAATTCAATGCCTAGAGGAATTTTACCCCTTCGATTCAGCATATTATTCAAGTATGCTAAAAACGCTAATGTTATGTCGTAGATGCCCGGAATTTCTTTTATTTTCTTCTTTATATTTTCAAGTTTTTCTTTAAATTCATTTAAGTTTTCTTCTAAAGTTATATCCTCTAATATATTTGAATATCTTAGAGGAACTACGACAAAATCATAATCCGGAGCATTATTTGTTTTTCCGAAAAAATACCCAACTATATCCTCTGCTGTTCCCTTGCTTCTAGCTCTGACCTTTATGAAATAAAGATCCAAGAGTATTCCTCCTCTAATTTATTTAAAGATTATATTATATTAGATATCCACCACTGTCTATAACGGTGTTAGCTGAAACGATTTTATCGTTACCAATAACGACATTCTTACCTATTTTACAGTTTTCTTCCACTATGCTATCCATTCCTACAACAGTTATATGAGAGTTATAGACTTTTTTATCGTATTTGCTTTCTGCGAAGTGACCAATGCCTATTTTACATCCGTCTTTTATGATTGTGTTTTCTGCGATGATTGCATCTTCAATGACAACATTTTTCCCAATTTCTACTTTTGTCATTATTACGCTATTTTTTACTATTGCTCTCTCATCAATAAAAACTCCTTGTGAAATTACACTATTTTCTACACTACCGTATATTTCACAACCTTCACTAATGATAGAATTTCTAACCTCACCATTTTCTGAAATGTAAGCTGGGTTCATTTCCTCTGAACGAGTGTAAAATCTCCAATTAGGATCGTGTAGATTGAAAGGAGGTATTGGTCTTACAAGTTCAAGATTGGTTTCCCAGTAAGATTGTATTGTTCCAACATCTTGCCAGTAACCTTCGAATGGATATGCGTAAACCTTTTCTGTTGAGAGTATTTTTGGTATTATATTTTTTCCAAAATCGTGATCGCTTGAATTGTCTTTAGAATCTTCTATGAGTACTTCTTTTATAAAATTCCAGGTGAAGACATAAATTCCAAGTGAGGCAAGGTTAGATTTTGGATTTTTTGGTTTCTCTTGAAATTCGATAATTTTATTTTCGATATCTGTTACCATTATTCCAAATCTATGTGCTTCTGTTATAGGTACCTCCATGCAAGCGATTGTAGCTAAAGCACCTTTGGATATATGGTAGTAAACAAATTCACTGTAATCCATTGAATATATATGATCACCAGACAATACTACAATATACTCAGGGTTGTATTCATCTACAAATTCGATGTTTTGATAAACTGCATCAGCTGTTCCTTTGTACCATACGCTTTCTGTAAGTGTTGAATATGGTTGAAGTATAGTAACACCGCCACCTTTTCTATCAAGGTCCCAAGGTTTACCTATGCCGATATGCTTATTTAAAAGGTGTGGTCTATACTGAGTGAGGACACCTATTCTATAAATACCAGAATTAACACAATTACTTAAAGTAAAATCTATTATTCTATATTTTCCACCAAATTGAACTGCTGGTTTGGGGATTTTCTCGGTCAATACTCCAAGTCTGGTTCCTTGACCACCTGCAAGAATCAATCCTATAACGTTTTTCATATATCTCCCCCCTTTAAACAACCATCCATTTTTCCAAAATGACAGGTTCAAAATCGCCAACGAGCATTTGTTCTGCACGTATCACGCAGTTCTTGTCTATTATCGCATTCTTTACAAAAGCGCCTTCTTCAATTACTGTATCTTGCATTATTATTGAATTTTCTACTCTTGCACCAGATCTAATAACGACTCCCCTGAATACTACAGAATTTTTAACACTTCCAGATATAATACAACCATCGGATATTATCGAGTTTGAAACTTTGGCTGTGCCTGTAAATTTTGCTGGTGGGTAATCTTTAAGTTTTGTATATACTTTACCATTTTTTAAGAATAACTCTTCCCTAATTTTTCTGTTGTTTAAAACTTCCATGTTTGTTCTATAGTATTCATTTATTCCTTTTTTTACATTACGCCAGTAGCCGTTGAATTCATATGCATATACCCTGAGTTTTTTTAGATTTGGGACTATAACATCTAAGAGTAAATCGTATTTACCTGCTGGGACAGTATCGTATAGTAAATCTAATAGAAGATATTTGTTTACGAAATAAATTCCCAAAAATGCTTTTCTTGAAGGAGGATTTTCTACCTTTTCGTGTATCTCTACTATGCGACCGTCACTTTCTGTGACAACAAAACCATAATCTTTGTAATTATATGTGTCATCTAATTCTTTTACTAGTAAAGTAACATCTGCGCCTTTTGAAAAATGATAGTTGAATAAATCGTTGTAAAGCATTTTATATATATGATCACCTGAACCAATTAATACGTAATCTTCATCACCACGCCTTAGCATAGTTGTATTTTGGAATATGGCATCAGCGGTACCACGATACCAATACTCTCCAGTCATGCTAAGATACGGTTGGAGTATGTACAAACCGCCATGTTTTCTATCAAGGTCCCATTCTTTACCCGAACCTAAATGGTCCATAAGACTTCTGGGATTATATTGTGTTAGGACCCCAACTTTGTATATTCCAGAATTAACCATGTTACTCAATGTAAAGTCTATAGCTCTATATTTTCCGAAAACTGGCAAAGCAGCACTTGCCCTTTTGTAGACAAGTTTTCCAAGAGCTTCACTTTTCCCTCCAGCTAAAATAAGCCCCAAAACTTTCATTTGGGTTCACCTTCTTTCTTTGGGTTTCTACCCACGTATAAATAACAAAAATAACAACATTTAGCGTTTTACTATGTTAGTACCAGAGCTTGTACCAACTCTTGTTGCGCCGGCTTTTATCATATTTATGGCATCTTCGTATGTTCTAATTCCACCAGATGCTTTTACTTCAATCTCGCCATCTACTGCCCAATACATTAATTGTACATCTTCAACTTTTGCTCCAGCTGTTCCGAAGCCAGTCGATGTTTTTACAAATTTCGCGCCAGCAAGTTTTGAAAGTACGCAGGCCGCAACCTTTTCTTCGTCTGTCAAATAGCATGTTTCTATTATTACTTTTACAGGTACTTTTGCGGCATCGACAACAGCTTTGATATCGTTGTAGACATATTCATAATCCTTTTCTTTTAGTTTGCCAATGTGTATCACCATGTCAACTTCTTGTGCACCATTCTCGACTACCCATTTTGTTTCAGAGACTTTTGAAGCGGTACTTGTGGTTCCAAGCGGGAAACCAACTACTGTAACTGTTAAAACGCCACTGCCTTTTAGAATATCAGAAGCAAGAGGGACAAAAGATGGATTAACACAAACTCCTTTGAATTTGTATTCAAGTGCTTCATTGCAAAATTGCCTTATATCATCAGATGTGGCAGTTGGTTTCAAATTTGTATGGTCTATATATCGATTTATGTTTAGATTATCTAAATCAATACTCAATGTTTTTGGCTGATAATCTTTCAGAAATTTTTCTATCTTTTCTTCTACAAATTTAACAATATCCATAATTCTCATTCTCCCTTCACTTTTTTATTTCCTAACTTTATATCTTCATCTGTTATATTTTAGATATTCCTTAATCCTTTTTTGTGTTTCTTTTTTCTTTATTTCTTCTCTCTTATCATAGCTTTTCTTGCCTTTTGCGATTGCTATTTCGACTTTTACTTTTCCCTGATTGTTGAAGTATATTTTTGTTGGTATGACAGTATAGCCTTCCAGTTTTAACTTGCTCCAAATGCGATCTATTTCCTTTTTATGTAAAAGTAATTTTCGTGGTCTTTCTGGATCGTGATTGTAAATGTTACCGTGTTGGTATGGCGGAATATGAAGATTTAACAACCAAATCTCTCCTTCTTTAACTCTGCAAAAAGAATCTTTGAAGCTAGCACCGTGTTCGCGCAGTGATTTGACTTCTGTTCCAACAAGCACGATTCCAGCCTCATATGTTTCATCGATTATATAATCAGTATAAGCCTTTTTATTCGTAGCTATTATCCTCAAGTGAAATCCCACCCTACATTTTCATAATGCTTTATATTTCCATTAATTATTTCAATTACGTCTATTTGTGAAATTTTGTAATTTTTATTTTTGAGATAAAATTCAAGATAAAACTCAGCGCTCTTAACTATCTTTAAATATTTTTTATCGTCCACTCTTTCAGATGGTTGTATTCTTATTCCTTTTCCCGATTTGACTTCTACAAAAATAATAATGTCTTTTTTATTGGCAATTATATCGATTTCTCCGTAAGGAGTTTTAAAATTTTTTTCAAGGATCTTATATCCTTTTTCTTTTAAATATTTTACGGCTAATTCTTCTGCGATTTGCCACTCTTTCTTATTCCAGCTTTCTGAATTATTGCTTGATTTTTTAATGTGTTTAAACATATTAACCATATATTCCCGGGACTTTTATAAGTCTATCGACTTTTTCAGGGAAATTTTCGATGATTTCATTTATATTTTCATTTGTTGTTGGATTTGCTATTCTTGGTTCAAAAGGTTCTTCAATTGGAGTGTACATAGGTTCGATATTTTCGGTGTTAACTTCTGAAAGTATCTCAAAGTAGTCAATGATTTTTTGCAAGTCTTTTTTTAATTTTTCCGTATCTGAAACTGTTAATCTTGAAAGCTTTGATAGATGATCGATAAGTTTATCATCTATTTTTATTGACATTTTTAAGTACCTCCTTTAGATGTTTCAAATCATCAGGACTATTTACTATTTCACTAATAGTTTTTTTATTTTGCTCAGCAACTGTTTGATAAATCTCTTGCCGGTATATTTTTACATTTGTTGGTGCTATTATTCCTATTTTTACAGTTCCGCTTTCTATTTTTAAAACTTTTACTTCGATATTATCACCTATAATTATACTTTCTCCAATTTTCCTAGAAAGAACCAACATATAACCACCACTTTTCAAAAATTATTTCAATTCATCATTATTGGTATTAGGGGAAATTATTGGATATTTCAAGTCGTAATTTTCTAGTATTATTTGCATGCCAAGGCCTGATTTAAGATTAATAATTATCGGTGCTCTTAAGTTAACTGTAGCTTCTTGAGGTTTGCCAAATGGTATCGTAACAACACTCCAAATAACTATATCACTAGGATCTTCTACACTAAGTATTTTAAGTTCGTCTTCCGAAAGTTCTATTTCATAATCCTCTTTGATTAGCCATGGATCAATGATTGGTAAAGCGATAGTTTCATCTTCTAAGCTTACCAACCAAAATATTGGTTTAGTTTCTTCAAGTGATATGACAGCAAATTTTTTAAGACTTTCAAATCCTGGAATACCGTTAGGGAATGTTATGATTTCATTATCTTCTAATTCAAATTCTCCTAATCGTGTTTTGTACATGTGGACCACTCTCCTAAATTATAAAAAATTATAATATAGTGCTTGATATCAGTGTTTATTGTTTTATAATTTCAACAATTTTTTGATGGAAGTTTTCACCATAATCTGGGTCTTCGAAGAGTTCGTGATACCCTCCTTCAAATTCTTCTATATACTTGTTAGTTTTTAATTCTTCGTAAAATCTTTTCGCACCTTCTGGAGGTGTAACTTTATCCTCTGTGCCTATTAGTATGCTTGTCGGGCATACTATTCTTTCAGCTTGTTGATGAGCTAATTCAACATTTTTTAACATGCTCTTACCAAGTTTGATAGAGATTCTATCGTGAACAAATGGATCGGATATATATTTTTGAACAGCTTCTTTGTTTCGTGAGAGTAAATTTGGATCTATTCCGTTGCTAACCGTCAAAGAAGGCATAATTATGGAAAAAATGTTTACCATTACTTTTTGTGAAGTTTTTGGTTTAAGATATAATGCTGGCGAAGAAACAATTAATTTGCTTACTTTTTGAGGTCTCGTCTCAGTGTAGCGAATGCTTATTAACCCTCCGAGACTATGGCCAAATAGTATGAAGGTATTTATATCTTTTGTAAGTTCGTCTATTAAATTTAATATTTCTTCTATTGAAGTATGACCACGTTTTCCGGAACTTTTACCGTGACCTGGCAAATCAAAACCAACAACACCGTAACCTTCTTTCGTAACTATATTAATCAATTTTTCGTACCGACCTATATGCTCGCCCAAACCATGTACAATGACCACCCAACCATTAATTGGTTCTCCCCTTCTGAATGTGTAAATCAAAATACTCCCCCCTAAGAATATTTACTCAAGAAGATTTACTATAAATTTTCATCTTTTTCGTTTTGGAATAATTGTGTTCCAACAGATCTTTTTACATCTGTTATCTCTATTTTGTATTTCTTATCGAACAATCTTGTTAGTAAGAATCCTGCACCAGCAAAACCTATTCCTACAGCAAATGATATAATATCGCTGAATTTCATTAAATAGCTAAATAAAACGCCGATTATAAAACCAAGTAGCGGAATTCCATAAACTATTAACGAAAGCACAGCTTCGTTGTACTTTAAATCAACAACAACAATATCTCCTGGTAATATTGGTAAAAGTTCTGATTTTATGGATTTTTTCTGAATTTTTATATCTTTTTCGTTTCCTTTTACTGAGCATGTTCCTGAGAGTGCACAAGCGGAACAAGTTACTTCGTTTACCATTAAAGTTAAATATACATACCTATCATCAACATTTCTTACTTGCATTAATTCTTTCATTCTTGTTCTCCTTTCAAAAATCATTCAACCATCATTAAAAATGGGTAATGTGGTTGACCACCATCAAGAAATTCAATTTGGATATTCGGATATTTTTTCTTTGTGTATTTTTCAACGATACTCTGTTCTATTGGGGTGGCATCTGAGCCTATAAATACAGTGAGTATTTCTCGTTCCTGTAAATTACACTTTTGGTATATCTTATCAAGGACATTCACCAAGTTTCTGTGATGTGCTACAAGCTCTTTTCCAATAAATCCAAGATATTCGTTTTTCTTTATTTTTTCTCCGGCATATTTTGAATCTCTAACCGCTATGGTTATTGAAATCGCTATAGTTTTCGCTATACTTTCACTTATGCTTTTGACTATATCTTCAATCTCTTCGCCTGTTCTATAAATCATTGCCATTATATTTTCCTGTACATTTCTTGATTTGATTACATAAACCTTTATACCTTCACTTTCAGCAACTTTGGAAGCTTGTTCTGCAGCAAGTATGATATTAGCATTGTTTGGGAATACTATTACGTTTTCTGCGTTGACTCTCCTAATTCCATTCAATATATCCGCCATGCTGGGATTCATTGATTGCCCACCGGATATGATTTCATCTACTCCCAAGTCTTTGAGTACTTTTGATAACCCATTACCCGGTGAAACTGAGACGAAACCGATTTTTTTCCTTTCTTTTTTTGTATATTCTCCTACCACATGTTCGTGTTGCATCTTCATATTGTCTATTTTAACTTTTACAAGGTCACCGTACTCAAGGAACTTTTCAATTACACTACCTGGATTATTTGTGTGAACATGCAATTTTATTATGTCATCTTGCACAAAAAATACCACAGAATCCCCGATTTCGTTTAAATATGATTCCATTTTTTGCTTATCGTCTTCGTTTATTTTTTTCCTAGATTGCAATATAAGCTCTGTACAATATTGGAACTTAAGTTCTTCAAGAGCTATTGATATTTCATCAGCTGGCCTCGTTTCTACTCCCTCAAGGTTTATTTTTTTATCACCAAGAATATACATTTTAAACCCTTGAATAATATAGTAAAGTCCCTTAGCTCCTGCATCAACAACATTTGCTTCTCTTAACTTTGGAAGCAGAGAAGGTGTCTTTTTAACTGCATCGAATGATATTTCTTCCATTTTTTCAAAAAGCTCTTCAAAACTTTCAAGTGTTGATAATTCCTTCGAATGCTCATCTAAAATTCTGACAACTGTGAGAATAGTCCCTTCCACTGGTCTCAAAACAGCTTTATACGCAATTTCTTTAGCGCCTTTTATGCCTTTGACGAAATCTGAAACTGTTAATTTGTTTTTTTTATCTAAAGTCTCACAAAAACCTCTAAATATTTGAGAGAGTATAACACCTGAATTTCCCCTTGCTCCCATCAAGGTGCCCTTTTTTATGGCATCAAGTACGTTTTTTAACTTTGTGTCAGTTATGTTTTCAAGATACTTACATGCCTCAAGCATTGTTGAGCTCATGTTTGAGCCTGTATCACCATCTGGCACAGGAAATACATTAAGTGCGTTAATTTCATCCCTATGAGACAACAAATTTTCGGCACCTTTCATAAAGATGCCTTTCATTTCTGCACCATTTATTACTGTCGTCAAATTACCACCTCATTTCGCTTACCGTTATTACTTCACACCTATGATGTGAACGTTGACGTCTACGTTCTCACAATTCGCTAAATATTGCAGTTTGTGCCTTACGTTTTCTTCGATGTTTCTTCCTACCTCTGTTACCTTTGTGCCGTATTCTACCTCGACAAAAATATCAATATTTATGTGGCCGTATTCATCTTCTTCGACTTTTATCTTTCCTTCTTCAGAAGAAAACCATTTCGAGAACCAATTATCTGAACCTATACTTATAGGTCCGTAAGTTTCCATAACTGCTAAGTATGTCAATTTTCTTAGCGCATTAACTGTTATTTCAACTTCACCGTATTCTGTTTGAAATTTCATAGTCTTTTCACTCCTTTCAAATCGAATTTTTCTACGTATTTTTCAACATATTTTTTAATGCTTTCACTATCTAGTCCAACTAACTTGATGAGTTCATAGCGGGTACCATGAGTTATAAATTCGTCTTTAATGCCTATATTTTTAATCTTTACATTGGTAATTTCATCAGAAAGATTTTCGTTGATATAACTTAGAACACTTTCTCCAAAGCCACCATTAATCATACCTTCTTCAATTGTGAAGATAAAACTATGATTTGAAATTATTTCTTTTAATGACTCTTCATCCAGGGGTTTCACACTTCTAACACCAACTAATGTCCAATTTTTTTCTTTACACATCTCTATATACTCTTTTGTGAGTGTTCCAACACTTAACAGTGCTATATCTTTTCCAATGTTAATATATTTCCATTTAAATGGACTTTCATATTCTATTTTACCATAAATTTCGTCTAAATTTCCAAATTCTACATCGCGTGGGTACCTTATTGCGATGGGACCATTGTATTTATTGCGTTGTTTGATTACTATGTACAACATATTAGCCAAATCTTTTGCATCAATCGGAGTTAATATTTTCATATTTGGGATTGATTTTAAATAACATATATCAAAAACACCGTGGTGAGTTGGTCCATCTGTTCCAACAAGTCCTGCTCTGTCTATTGCGAATAAAACATTTAAATTTTGAAGAGCTATGTCGTGAATTATTTGGTCGTACGCTCTTTGCAAAAATGTCGAATATATAGCAACAACGGGTTTATACCCAATTGTTGATAGACCGCCAGCGTATGTAACAACTGACTGTTCGGTTATTCCAAGGTCTACAAACCTGTCTGGAAATTCTTTTGAAAATGGTGTTAAACCTGTGCCATCAGGCATCGCGGCTGTAAGTGCAACCACCTTGTCGTCTTCTTCAGCTATCTTAACCAATGTTTTTCCAAAAACCTCACTATATGAGTATGAATTCTCTGGTTTTTCAAAGTATCCAGTATCGGGATCAAATTTTTCCACACCATGGTATTTTGTTGGATTAGCTTCTGAGTAATGGTAACCTTTCCCTTTTGTTGTAAAAACTGTGAGAACTGTTGGATAAGGATATGCTTTTATTTGTTTTAGAGCCTCTTCAAGTGTTCTTATATCATGGCCATCTATAGGACCGAAATGTTTAAGGCCTATTGATTCGAAGAAGTCTTCACCAACTAATGCTACTTTTAGCGCTTCTTTTATCTTTTTTAATTCAAATTCGACTCCTTCATTCATACCTTTTTTTATTCTTTCTTTTAATGTTATATATAACTTGCTGGTTCTTAGTGACTCAAGAAGTATAGATAAGCCGCCGACGTTCTTTGCTATACTCATACCATTTGAATTTAATATTATTTTTATTTTCGAATTTTGACTCTTTACTTGATTTAAAGCTTCAAGAGCTTGTCCACTTGTAAGTGCCCCGTCACCAATTACAACAACAACATTGGCTTCTTTTTTCGATAAATTAAGTGCTTTTTCGATTCCTAATGCAGCTGCTATAGAAGTACCAACATGCCCAGCGCCGAATCTATCAACTGAATCTTCGAATATATTAGTAAATCCGGAGATACCTCCGAATTTCCTTAATGTTTTGAATTCTTCCCAACGACCAGTTAACAGTTTATGAGTATATGCTTGATGACCTGTATCCCAAATTATATAGTCTTCAAATGGATCAAAGACACGGTAAAGAGCAATTGTTAACTCCACTGTGCCGAGATTACTTGCAAGATGCCCACCGTTTTTTGAGACGACATCTATCATATAATTTCTTATCTTTTCAGAAAATTCATATAGCTCATCGTAATTCATATTTTTTACTTTGTCCAATAATTCTCGTTTCGCTGAGAAATCAAGCATTAATCCACACCTTTCGTATTCTTTTATTTTTGAATTCGCCCACTTTTACTCCATAGGCTTTATTATATCTGTTCCCATATATGGTCTTAGAACTTCCGGTATAGTTATCGTTCCATCTGGATTTTGGTAATTTTCCATTATAGCTACAAGTGTTCTTCCTATTGCTAGTCCTGAACCGTTAAGTGTGTGAACATAGTTTAGTTTTCCATCTTTTGCTCTATATCTTATATTTCCTCTTCTTGCTTGGAAATCAGTAACGTTACTACACGAGGAGATTTCTTTGTAAGAATTATACGATGGCAACCATACCTCGATATCATATGTTTTGGCTGCGGCAAAACCAAGATCACCTGTACATAATGTAACTACTCTGTAAGGTAATCCGAGAAGTTGAAGTATTCTTTCCGCGTCTTGTGTTAGCTGTTCCAAATCTTCAAAAGAACGTTCTGGTGTTGTGTACCAAACAAGTTCAACTTTTTCAAATTGGTGTTGTCTTATCAATCCTCTAACATCTTTACCATAGCTTCCTGCTTCTCTTCTGTAACATGGTGTAAATGCTGTATATTTTTTAGGCAATTTATTTTCCTCAAGAATTTCATCTATATGCAGTGCTGCAAGTGAGACTTCCGCAGTTGGAATTAAGAAAAGGTCGTCTCTCTCACATGTGTAAAGTTCTTCAGAGAACTTTGGAAGTTGACCAGTTGCGGTAATTGTTTCTCTTTTTACAAGATGTGGCACATTGACTTCGATATATCCATTCTTTGTATGTACATCAAGCATAAATTGAGCAATTGCCCTTTCAAGTTTTGCAATTGCTCCAAACATAACTGTGAACCTTGAGCCACTGAGTTTTGAACCTCTATCGAAGTCAAGCATGCCAAGTTCAGGACCAAGGTCCCAATGTGCTTTTGGCTCAAAGTCAAATTTTCTTGGTTCTCCCCAGCGTCTTATTTCAACATTCTCTGTTTCGTCTTTTCCTACAGGTACGCTTTCGTGTGGAGGATTAGGAATGTACAATGCGAGATTGTACATTTTCTCTTCTAATTCCTTTTGTTTACCTTCATATTGTGCTATTTCTTCACCTATTTTTTTACTCTCTGCAATGATTTCTTCCGCTTCTTGGTTTTTACCCTCTGCTTTATACCTTGCGACGAGTTTTGAAAGTTCGTTTCTTTTTGCTTTGAGATTATTGACAATGTTTAGTTGATTTCGCCATTCTTTGTCTAAATTAACTATTTCATCAATTATGTCAGTTGAATAATTTCGTTTCTTGAGAGCTTCGTAAAAATGCTGTGGATCTTTTCTTAAAAGTTTTAAATCTATCATTAAATTCCCTCCTCAAATAATTTTTTAATGTTCTCTTCGTATGGTGGATAAACAACACCTTTTTCTGTTATTATGGCAGTTACCAATTCATGGTCGGTCACATCGAAAGCGGGGTTATAAACGTTTACGTTATTTGGTGCAACTCTCTTCCCACCACAAGTTAAAACTTCTTCATGTGACCGTTCTTCAATTGGAATTTCTTTTCCACTTTTTATTGACATATCAATTGTGCTCAATGGAGCGGCAACGTAAAATGGTATACCATGTCTGTTTGCCAAAACAGCGACCATATATGTTCCTATCTTGTTAGCAACATCACCATTTGCAGCTATTCTATCTGCACCAACTATAACAGCATTTATCTTTCCTTGCTTCATAACCCAACCAGCCATGTTATCGCTAATTAATGTTACATCGAAACCATCTTTCATTAATTCCCAAGCTGTTAGGCGTGCACCTTGGAGATATGGTCTTGTCTCATCCGCGTACACTTTAATCTTTTTACCTTGTTCCTTTGCTGCTCTAAGAACACCAAGCGCTGTACCATAATCGACGGTAGCGAGTGCGCCTGCGTTGCAATGGGTTAATACTGTAAAACCATCTTGGAGTAATTGTGCACCGTTTCTTCCTATTGCTTTATTGACTTCAATGTCTTCTTTTGCGATTTTTAATGCCTCATCTTCTAATACTTTCACGAGTCCTTCGTATTTTCCGTGTTGAATTAATCTTTTCTCCATTCGTTCAAGAGCCCAGAAAAGATTAACTGCCGTTGGCCTTGTTTTTGCAAGTGTTTCTTTTACATTTTTCATCTGCATTACCACTTGTTCGTAATTATGACTTTTTTTAAGTATTTCCTTTGCACCAAGAACATAACCGAAAGCTGCTGTGGCACCTATAGCTGGTGCACCCCTAACAACCATTTCTTTTATTGAAAGGGCGACAGCCCTGTAATCTGCGCAAGTCACATAAACTTCTTCAAATGGCAATCTTCTCTGGTCAATAAGTATTAGACTATCTCCAGTCCATTCCATAGTCATTGTTTTAAGTTTCATGTGTTTGCCCTCCTTATTCTTTGAACTTTGATTATTGTAGAAAATCCTTCCTAAAATTTTCAAGTCCAGAACTTTCACCAAATAATATTATTTTATCTTTTGGATTTATAATATAGTCTTTTGACGGTCCCATTAAAAATTTTTCGTTGTTTATAACACCTACGATAAAAATGTTGTATTTTTCTTTTAACTTTAAATCTTCAATTTTTCCACCGGAAAGTTTTGTGTTCTCGACATCTACAATTTCTACCCTGAAAGTCTTATCTTTTATATTAAGAATGTCAATAACGTTTTCTTTAGGCTTGTTTCCAATCACCGTTTCAACAATTCTAATACTCGCTATTTCTGCTGTGGCTATTGGATAATCAACTCCTGCGTAAATGAACTTTGTTAAATTAGCAAGATTATTTATGTTAGATACGATATAAATTTTATTGTTCAAATTCTTAGCAGTTAACGCAACAAATACGTTTAGCGAATCGTCCGGAAGAGTAGTTATGAGCGCTCGAGCTTCGCGAATTCCTGCTTTTAAAAGAGTTTCTTCGTTTGTGGCATCACCATTTATTAGTATTAGTTTTTCTTTATTACCATGTATTCTTTCAAAAAATGCATTTTCATTTACTGCTTTATCTATAGCTACAACTTTTTCATCGTACCTTAATAGTTGGTTGACGACATGCGTGCCGATATTTCCAACACCAACTACTATGATATGGTTTTTCATCTTTGATACCCTTCTTTCAATTCTTTTCGTTTTAAAAAATTTGTTAAGTTCGCCTTCAACGAGTATGGCTGTTATATAAGATATACTGTACAGAACGAAAGATAAACCTATTAAAATAAGAAATATTGTGAATATCTTGCCAAATGCAGATAATTCCCTTGGTATTCCGTACCCAACTGTTGAAAGTGTTATAGCAGTAAAAAAGATCGACTCTAAGAGTGAGTACTTTTCGAAGAAAAAATAATAGAAAGTCCCTACTAAGAATACAACAAGAATACCAATTATTGAGATCGTTATTCTTCTTAAAAATGTTTTTTCAAAAGTTTTTTCTTGAGAGCTATTAGTATTCATTATTTACACCAAGTCCAATTCGAGTAAATTTATTAAGTTTATAATTGTTGTTTCTAAAAATTACTTAACAATCTGGCTTTTGTATTTGACTTCTATTTTGGATTTTTTCAAGAAATCTTCAAAATCTTTTGCGACTTTATCTTTTACTTCTTCTTGTTTAGTTGAGACAAGTTCCTTCTTAATTTCTTCTTTCACTTCATCTAAAGATTTTTGACTACCTGGTTTTACATCTCTTACCCTTATGATATAGTATTCGTTATTTATTAATTGTGCAGGTAGTATAGTTCCCTTTGGAACGCTTGTGATTATAACCCACAAGTTTTGTGGAATTTTTTCCATATCACCTTGTGTTACTAAGCCATTAACATGTGGACTTAGATTATATTTTTTTGATATTTCTTCAACCGAAATATTTTTTGCTACATCTTGACGTATACTATCAGCCATGGCCTTATCTTTCGTTTTGAAAATAAGCAAGTCGTACTGTGTAGGTACGGTGTATTTTGCCTTGTTTTTTTCGTAATAAGCTTTTATTTCTTCTTCCGAAACCGTTGCAGTTTTCAAATAGTATGTATACACATTTGCTAGAGATAATGAGTAAGTTCGCTGTAAATAAAGTTTTTGCCTAAAATCTTCCAATTGCCCCATTCCAAGCTGAATTAAATAATCGTTTAACTGAGCTTCAGTCATTTTCAGATCGTTCAGCATCTTTTTAATTTCGTTGTCGACATCGTTTTTAACAGTTTGTGGATCAGGCTGAACTTTTAAACTTTCAGCAAATTGTATGAAGGCTATTTTTCTTATCAATGTATCTAGCACCTTAAGTTTGTATTTTTCAATCAAAACAAGACCTTCTTGCGTTGTCATAAGTATTTGATAGAATGTTTCGTTTGAATTTTGAATTTCTAACAGAAGTTTCTGCACATTTGCCTCTCTGTTCCACTCATCCATTGTTATATTACGACCATTTACAATTGCTACAACCTCTTGCTGAGCGAAAGCAAAAAGACTTATCAATAAAACTAGAAAAACAGATACTTTTTTCACATTAAGCCCCCCTTTACACTTTTGATTAAATATTTATCAGTCTTTTATTTGATTACTATGTTAACCAATTTTCCTTTGACATATATGGTATTAACTATAGTCTTTCCTTCGAGTAATTTACCAGCATTTTCAACAGCTCTGTTTTTGATTTCTTCTTCAGAAGCATCCGCTGGAACTGTAATTTTACCTCTAACTTTACCATTTACTTGAATAACGATAGTTAATTCATCTTCCTTTAGGGCTTCTGGATCGTACTCAGGCCATTTTTCTTCGACAATAAGTGTTTCTTTGCCAAGGTCATGCCACATTTCCTCTGCCATATGTGGCGCAAATGGTGATAATATCAAAACAACCTTTTCTGCAATTTCTCTTAAAAGTTTTTTATTAGGTGACTTTGTGTTTTCAAGGTAATCTGAAAGTTGGTTGTTGAATTCCATAAGGCCAGCGATTGCCGTATTAAATTTAAATCCACCTTCGATGTCTTCTTTTATTTTCTTTATCATTGCGTGTAATTTTCTTCTAAGGTTTTTCTCTTCTTTTCCAAATTCATTTTCATTTTCTGTGTCATTGTTGTTTATTATGTCTAATATTTTGTAGTAATTGTTCCACAACCTCTTTATGAACCTATTTACTCCGTCGATGCCTGCATCATTCCATTCCGCATCCTTTTCAGGTGGTGCCATAAATAGTATGTACATTCTCAGTGTATCTGCACCGTACTTGTTTATCATATCGTCAGGTGACACAACGTTTCCCTTCGATTTGCTCATCTTCCAACCATCTTTGTAAATCATCCCTTGTGTGAAGAGATTTTCAAATGGTTCATCGAATTTCAGGTATCCGAGGTCGTGAAGTACTTTTGTTATGAACCTTGAGTAGAGAAGGTGGAGAACTGCATGTTCAACGCCGCCTATGTATTGGTCAACAGGTAACCAATAGTTCACATCATCTGATTCAAATGGCTTGTCGTCTAATTTTGGGTTGACATATCTGAGGAAATACCAAGAACTATCGACAAATGTATCCATCGTTTCCACTTCTCTATGAGCTGGTCCTCCACATTTTGGACATGTTGTATGTTTGAATTCTTCGCTCAATGTTAATGGTGATTGTCCCGTTGGTAAAAATTCGACATTTTCTGGAAGTCTCACGGGTAAATCTTTTTCTGGGACAGGTACTATACCACATTTTTCACAGTAAACAATGGGAATAGGAGCACCCCAGTATCTTTGTCTTGAGATAAGCCAATCTCTAAGCTTGTATTGAACACTCTTTTTTCCAAAACCTTTCTCTTCAATGTATTTCGTTACTTCTTCAATACCCTTTGAACTTTCAAGTCCATCAAATGGGCCACTATTAATCATTATTCCTTCTTCTTCGTAAGGTCTTTCGTTTATATTCCATTCGCCATCTTTTGGTTTTATGACCTGCTTTATTGGCAAATTATAAGTTTTCGCAAAATCATAGTCCCTTTGGTCGTGTGCTGGGACAGCCATGATAGCACCTGTCCCATATTCGTAAAGTATATAATTTGCGACATAAATTGGTATTTTTTCGTTTGTTAAAGGATTTATCGCGTATCTTCCTAAGAATACGCCTTCTTTTTTGGCCTCAACGCTCGTTCTTTTGAATCTATCTTCAAGAGCTACTTTCGCTAAAAATTCTTCGACTTCCTTCTTTTTATCTTCAGTGACCAACTCCATTACAAGTGGTGATTCTGGGGCAATTGCCATAAATGTGACACCGTAAATCGTATCCGGTCTGGTTGTAAATATTCTTATTTTTCTATCCATTCCATCTACTGGGAAATCAACTTCAGCACCGGTACTTTTACCTATCCAGTTTCTCTGCATTGTTTTAACATGTTCTGGCCATCCCGGTAATCTATCTAAACCTTCCAACAATTTTTCGGCGTAGTCTGTTATTTTGAAATACCATTGTTCAAGATATTTCATTGTAACTGTTGTACCGCATCTTTCACATTTTCCGTCTTTTACCTGTTCGTTCGCAAGAACTGTTTGACAACTTGGACACCAATTTACAGCACCAGGTTTCTTATATGCTAAGCCAGCTTCGTATAATTTTAAGAATACCCACTGGGTCCATTTGTAGTAATCTTCCGTACAGGTTATTACTTCTCTATTCCAATCGTAACTTATTCCTATTTTCTTTATTTGGCCACGAATCACATTGATATTGTCCAACGTCCATTTTTTCGGATGTATTTTGTGAGCAATAGCAGCATTTTCCGCAGGCAATCCAAAAGCATCATAACCAAATGGATGGAGAACATTATACCCTTGCATTCTTTTGTATCTTGCGACTATATCACCGATAACGTAATTTTTTACGTGACCAACATGTAGTGTTCCAGAAGGATATGGAAACATTACAAGCGCATAGTACTTTTTCTTATCCGAGTACTGTGGAGTTTCAAAAACTTTTTTTTCAGACCAAACACCCTGCCACTTGCTTTCTATTTCTTGTGGCTTGTATTCTTTCATGGTATATATCCCTCCGTTTGTAATAGTATTTTTTGTGAAATGGTTTTTAATAAATTATATCACAAGTTTTTTTATATTTGTACTGTGTTTTGTTTTTTGAAGTTTTTAGATAAGATACATTCACACACAAAGTTAAAACTTTATTTAACCAAAACTTCAAGAAACTTTGGGTAACAAGTACCATTATTTTGGTATAATTAATTAAAAGAAGCAATTTGTTTTTTGCTTTTATTTTTTTAGGTTTCTTTTGTCTTAAAAATCAAAACGAGGGCGAAAGGCGGTGAGTAACTGTGGAATATCCGAGTTATTCGTGTAATTCGTCAAATTCTACAACAAAACCACCATAGCAAAAAACTGAAAAGGGGAGGTCTGTTATGAATGAAGGTCAAACTCCAGGTTGATATTAAAAAGCTCATCGAACGTGGTGATTTTCGAACGTTAAAGCTTTTGTTAGAAGACCAAGATCCAAATGTTGTATATGAAATGATCGAAGAACTTGAAACCTCGGAAAAAGCTATTGTCTTCCGCTTGTTACATAAAGATATAGCTGCGGAGGTCTTTTCCAAACTTGAGCCAGATGAACAACTTGAACTTGTACGAATGTTAACAGATGAAGAGATAAAATCTATTATAAGGAACATGGACCCTTCGGATCGTGCTGAACTTTTTGATGAACTTCCTGCCGATGTTGTTACCAAGCTTCTTTCTTTCCTTCCAAAGAGTGAAAGAGAACAGACGATAGAGATATTAAATTATCCTGAAAACTCAGCGGGTCGTTTAATGTCTCCATATTTCGTCTATGTAGTAAGAAACATGACGGTTGAAGAAGCTTTAGCAAAAGTGCGCAAGTTTGGAAAAGACGCTGATACAATATACACGATATTTGTAGTTGAAGAGGATAAGACTTTGATTGGTACACTTAGCTTGGAAGATTTGATATTTGCGGAACCTGATACACTTGTTGATGAGATATTCACTCCAGATCCTCCTTACGTAAAAACTACAACGGACCAAGAAGAAGTCGCGGAATTGATGAAACGATACGATTTGAATGCTATTGCTGTTGTTGATAACGATATGAGACTCGTTGGCGTGGTAATTATAGATGATATCGTAGACATCATCGAAGAAGAGGCGACGGAAGATATTCACAGGATGGCTGGTATGAATGTAACTACAACATCTTACTTTCATACATCGCCGCTTGTTTTTATAAAGAACCGTCTCCCTTGGCTAGTTGGATTATTACTTTTAGAAAGTGTTAATGCATTTATAGTTCACAGATATGAAGATTTTCTTGCAGCAATACCAATAGTCGCGGCGTTTATGACCACAATGGCTGATGCTGGAGGTAATACCGGAGGTCAAAGTAGTACGTTAATAATAAGAAGTATGGCACTTGGTGAAGTTGAGCTCAAAGACTGGTGGAAAGTTTTATTAAGGGAATTGTATGTTGGAGCACTTTTAGGCGTAATTCTTGGTATAACACTCTTTTTAAGGGGATTCATGATTTCAAACAATATCATTGTTAACTTTTCCGCGGCAATTTCTCTTTTCTTAATAATAGTTTTTGCAAATGTGGTTGGAGCTATGTTACCTTTCTTTGGGAAACTTTTACATATTGACCCAGCTTTGATGTCTGGACCACTTATAACAACTATTGCGGACCTTGGCGGAATAATGATTTACTTTGCTATAGCACATTCTATGTTAAAGATGTAATTTGAATTTTTTGAGCTTTTTCAAGGGGGGATTATATGGAGCGTGAAGAGATCGAAAGGAAGCTGTTAGAGACTATTGATAAGATAGAATCTCATGTTGAAAGGTATGAAAAAGATTTAGAAGAACTTAATGTAAAAATAAATAGACTTACAGATGATTTAGACGATACTTGGTCAGCGTTTAGAAACGCTTTTATAACTATAGTTACCATGTTTATAATAATGACGATTACTTGGTTTTTCCCATTTCAAGTGGGAGCTTACGGTTATCTTTCAGTAGATGATGTTAGGAGAAAGTTAATAGCACTGAGCGTTGAAGCTTTAGTTTTTGGAGTAATTATGCTTTTGATGCTTGGGACGGTTTTAACGAGGAGGTTTAGAAGATAATACAATGGAAAAAATCATTGTAAAAGGTGCAAGAGTACATAACTTGAAAGGTATCGATGTGGAGATACCGAAGAACAAGCTCGTTGTCATTACTGGGCTTTCGGGTTCTGGTAAGAGCTCTTTGGCAATGGATACTATTTTTATTGAAGGACAAAGAAGGTATTTGGAAAGTTTATCAACTTACGCAAGACAGTTTATAGGTGAATTGAAGAAGCCAGATGTTGAAAGTATTGAAGGTTTATCTCCATCTATAGCTATAGACCAGAAAAGTGTTTCTCACAATCCAAGGTCGACTGTTGGAACAGTGACTGAAATATACGATTATCTAAGAGTTCTATACGCTCAAGTAGGACTTCCACATTGTCCACATTGCGGGCGAGAATTACAAAAGATGTCCGTAGACGAAATTGTAAATAATATGCAAAAACATTTTGAAAACAAAAGAGTTTTAATTCTTTCCCCAATTGCTCGTGAGAAAAAAGGGACTTTCAAAGAAGAGTTCAACGAATTTATAAATCGCGGTTATACAAGAGTGGAAGTTGATGGAAAGATTTACAGACTCGAGGAAGTGCCAGAGCTAAATAAAAATGTTAGACACAATATTAATTTAGTTATTGACAGAATATATTTAAGTGAAGCTGATCCGCATAGATTGTTTCAGTCAATTGAACTTGCACTTAAAGAAGGTAATGGTTTTGTTTTAGTGAAGACAGAAGATGGGAGCCATGAACATCTTTACTCTGAAAAGTTGTCTTGTCTATCTTGCGGTTTCTCAATGCCCGAAATTACACCTAAACTATTTTCTTTTAACAGTCCATATGGTGCGTGTCCTGATTGTCATGGCCTTGGTTTTAAATTAGAAGTAGATGAAGATTCTTTATTCGAAGAAGACAAATCGGTAATTGAGGGTTTAAGGATTGGTCATAAAGCGGATGGATGGCTTCCAAGAAGACTTGAAAGAATTGTTAGAGAGTACCATGGTGATTTAAATAAACCATTTTCTGCTCAACCAGATGAAGTTAAAGAAGCTATTTTGTATGGTACTGAATATTTCGAAGGTATAGTTACTCTTGTCAAGGAAAGATACGAAGAGTATACCTCGGAAGAGACTCGTGAGTGGCTTGTGGAGAATTTCTTTGTTGAACGAACCTGTCAGTCGTGTAAAGGTAAAAGATTGAGACCGGAAGCATTGAGTATAACAATAAACGGTTTGAGTATAATAGATTTTACAGAATTACCCATTTCCAAAGAACTTGCGGTTATAAGAAAGTTACCGGAGGTTATAACACCTAAGCAATACGAAGCTATAAAAGAGTTGCTGAATGAAATAGAAAAAAGGTTTGACTTTCTTGAGCAAGTTGGCTTAGGATATATATCACTTTCAAGAAACGTGCGTACACTATCTGGTGGAGAAGCTCAAAGAATACGTTTGGCGACGCAGATAGGTTCAAAGCTGACAGGCGTTATATATGTTTTAGATGAACCTACGATAGGATTGCATCAGAGAGATAATGATAGATTGATAAATATGTTAAAGCAACTTCGTGACCTTGGAAATACAGTTCTCGTTGTTGAACATGACGAAGATGTTATAAAAAATGCAGATTATGTTATAGACATAGGGCCTCGCGCTGGTGTAAACGGTGGAGAGGTTGTCTTTGCTGGTACTGTAGAAGAAATTATAAAATCAGATAAATCTTTAACTGGTAAGTATTTATCAGGTAAGATGAGGATAGAAATACCACATCAAAGGCGAAAAGGAAATGGTAAATCTATAAAGTTAATTGGTGCAAGACATAATAACTTGAAAAACATAACAGTAGAGTTCCCACTTGGGACTTTCATAGTTGTTACAGGTGTTAGTGGTTCTGGGAAAAGCTCACTTATCTTAGATACACTTTATCCTGCGATAGCAAACAAACTTTACAAAACTAAATACGAAACGGGTGAGTACAGTAAAATAGAGGGAATTGAAGAAATCGATAAGATTATTGCGATAGACCAATCACCTATAGGAAGAACACCACGTAGTAATCCGGCAACGTATACAAAGGTTTTTGACGCTATTCGAGATTTATTCGCAATGACTCCGGAAGCCAAAGCGCGTGGATATGACAAGGGAAGGTTTAGTTTTAACGTGAAAGGTGGAAGATGTGAAGCTTGCGGAGGGCAAGGTGTAGTTAAAATTGAAATGATGTTCTTACCAGAAGTTTACATTGAATGCGATGTTTGTAAGGGTTCACGATATAATTCTGAAACGCTTGAAGTTACCTATAAAGGGAAAAATATAGCCGATGTGCTTAATATGACTGTGGATGAAGCTCTCGAATTTTTTGCAAATATACCAGCAATAAGAGATACACTGCAAGTATTATCAGACGTTGGGTTAGGTTACATAAAACTTGGTCAACCAGCAACGACTCTTTCCGGTGGTGAAGCTCAAAGAGTTAAACTTGCATCTGAATTAAGAAAGAAGGCAACAGGTAGAACGCTTTATATTTTTGACGAACCAACGGTTGGATTACATTTTGACGATGTGAAAAAACTGATAGAAGTTTTGAATAGACTTGTAGATAAGGGTAATACAGTAATTGTTATAGAGCACAATTTAGATGTTATAAAATCTGCAGATTACATAATAGACCTTGGACCAGAAGGTGGCGAAGAAGGAGGTTACATTGTCGCAACTGGTACACCTGAAGAAATAGCGCAATGTGATAATTCTTGGACTGGAAGATATTTGAAAGAAGTACTTAAAATTTCTGAAAGAACGACTGCTTAAATAATTAATAATTTTATGAAATAATTTTGTGGAGGGATTGGTTTGGGTTTTAAAATTTTCATGGCAAGTAAAAATGTGCACAAATTACATGAGATTAAATTGATTATACCTGATTTTGTTGAATTATTGAGTATAGATACAGAAATGGACGTTGTTGAAGACGGAGAGACTTTTTTGGAAAATTCTGTTATAAAAGCCATTGAGTATGGAAAACATATCGATCAACCGGTTATAGCTGATGATTCGGGTTTATCTATTGACAGTCTGGACGGTTTTCCTGGAGTTATGTCTGCGAGGTATATGGAAAATGCAAGTTATGTAGAGAAAATGGAAAGTATTTTGCAACTTATGAAAAACTTTAGAACACCAGAAGAAAGGAAGGCAAGATTCGTTTGCTCAGCTACATATTTTAATCCATTAAACAAATTCTTAATTTCCGTAGAAGGTTTTGTTGAAGGAACTATAGCAACTGAAATACGTGGCAGTCATGGATTTGGGTATGATCCAATATTTATCCCAGCAGGATACGATAAGACTTTCGGAGAACTCGGAGAAGAAGTGAAGAAGAAAATTAGTCATAGAAGTGTGGCCTTTAAAAAGCTTTTCGATATGTTGATAAAAATTGGGGAACTTCGACAAATTTAATTGTTCAAAATAGTTAAAATGTTTAAAGAGGTGTTCTATGTGCTAACGATTCATGCTGAAAGATTAATTACCCCTATTAAGCAGCCAGTTAAAGGCATAGAAATGAAAAAAATTGAGGAATTATTTGATGTTGATATAGTTATAGAAGGTAAAAACGTTATCGATATAAGAAAACACAAAAATGCTGATATAAAAGCTAAGATGGTAACGCCTGGATTTTTTGATGCACACACTCATATCCCATTTGTGGGCTCACGTTCGAAAGAGTTTTTGATGAGAGCACGTGGGAAGAGTTACATTGAGATACTAAAAGCTGGTGGAGGTATTCACTTTACATCTGAATTAGTTAGAAAAAGTACAGAAACAGAATTATTTGAGCAAGGAAAAAAGCAAATCAAAGAACTTACGAAACACGGAGTTATAGGTATTGAGTGCAAGAGTGGTTATGGGCTTGATATAGAAAATGAGTTGAAGCAGCTTAGAGTAATTAAAAAACTTAATCATGAGATGAAAAATAAAATTGTTGGTACGTTTCTTGGGCTTCATGCAAGACCAAGAAGCGATTCAGGTAAGACAACGGAAGAGTATATCTCTGATATGAAATCAATATTGACGTTAATTAAAAAAGAGGAGCTTGCGGATTTTGTCGATGCGTTTGTTGATAAAGGGGTATTCTTACCTGAAGAAATCAAAGATTTTATTGTTGAAGCGAAAAATTTGGGCTTTAAGATAAGGCTTCACGCAGATGAAATTGAGAACGTTGGCGCGGCGAGATTCGGAACGCAAATCGGAGCTGTGAGTGTTGACCATGTTTTAAAAATAAACGATGAAGATATTTGGGTACTTTCAGAGAATGAAACTTTTGTTACTTTAATGCCTTCTACGAGTTTTTATCTTGGTGAATCATACGCACCTGCGAGAAAAATTATCGATAGTGGTATAGGAGTTGCGTTGGGCTCGGATTTCAATCCCGGTTCATCACCTATTTACAATCCAGCGTTTGTTATGCATCTTGCCATAAGATTTTTGAGTATGGAACCAGAGGAGGTTTTAAATGCGTACACTGTGAATAGCGCATACGTGCTCGGTTTAAAGTCTGGAGTTGTAAAGCCTGGGTATCCTGCGGATCTTATTTTATGGAATACAAACGAATTTCTTGATATACCATACATGTTCCAAACGAATTTTGTTGATAAAGTTGTCATTGATGGGGATATTTTAAGTAAGGAGTAATATTAGATGCGTAAGGATTTTAAAAAGGCGGATTTTGTAATCTTTGTGGTTGTTTTATCTATAGCGGTTATTTTTTTAGTAGGTAAAATCTTTAGAAAAGTCGATAATTACAAAGGGGTAGTTGTTAGAATTTCTGGAAAAGAGACGTACTATTTTGATAAACCAGGTGAATGGAAAATTAATAACGAAGATGGTAAATATATAACCACTTTACACTATGATGGGAATTTTATTTGGGTGACGGAATCGAATTGCCCAGATAAAATATGTGAAAAGACCGGAAAAGTTAAACCTGGAGGAAGTATAATATGTGTCCCCAACAGAACGATAATAGAATTCAAAAAGGTAAATCAGAATATAGACGTCGAAACGTGGTGATATTCGGCTTATTTATTGCGATTAGTAGTGTTGTTTATGTTGTTGAAGGTATAATCCCGTTTCCAGTTCCTGGTGGGAAGTGGGGATTTTCAAATTTTATAGTTTTATATCTATCTTATTATAGTTCCTTATCAGATGCTTTACTTCTTGCGGTTTCAAAATCACTTTTGGGCTCCATTCTCTCTGGTACCATATTCACACCAGGTTTTTTTATGGGTTTTTTTGGAAGTATTGCTTCTGCCATGGTACAGAGTTTGGTTTCAAAAACAAAAATATTTGGGATAACAGGTATAAGTATAATAGGAATGGTTGCGAATAACATAACACAATTTTTTGTTGGTAGTGTTTTAATAAGTTCGAAAGCTATTTACAGTTTGTTACCGATAGTACTTTTCTTTGGTAGTTTTTCAGCGATTGCAAACGCTTATTTGGCGCTTCAAACAGCACGATTAGAAATAAAGAATTAGATCTTATTGGATTTTTGATATTGGGGGTGAGAATATGATAAAACGTTCAGATTTTCCGAAAGATTTCTTGTTTGGAACAGCGACTGCAGCGTATCAAATAGAAGGTGCGGCAAAGGAAGATGGTAAAGGACCATCTATTTGGGATGTTTTTTCCCATACACCAGGTAAAACATTCAACGGTGACACTGGTGATATTGCCTGTGACCATTACCATAGATTTAAAGAAGATGTAGCTATAATGAAGGAAATAGGTCTTAACGCTTATCGTTTTTCAATTTCTTGGCCTAGAGTTATGCCAGATGGAAAGAACAATAATCAAAAAGGTATCGATTTTTACAATCGACTAGTGGATGAACTTTTAGAAAACGATATCATTCCATTTATTACTCTTTACCACTGGGATTTGCCTTACGCGTTGTACGAGAAAGGTGGATGGCTTAACGACGATATAGCAATGTATTTTAGAGCCTACGCAACACTCATGTTTAATGAACTTGGAGATAGGGTAAAACATTGGATTACATTAAACGAGCCATGGTGTTCATCTTTCCTTGGATACTTTACTGGTGAACATGCGCCAGGTCATCAAAATTTGCAAGAGGCTTTGATAGCAGCACATAATCTTTTGCGTTCGCATGGGCATGCTGTACAAGCATTTAGAGAAGAGGTAAGAGATGGAAAGATAGGACTTACGAACGTTGTTATGAAAGTGGAACCAGGTGATTCAAGACCGGAAAGTTTCTTTGTAGCTAGTTTGGTTGACAAAGTAATCAACGCATGGTTCCACGATCCTGTTATCTTTGGAAAATATCCTGAAGAAGCTGTTAAAAATTACGTTGAGATGGGGCTTAATGTTCCTGATAACGATTTTGACATTATATCAACACCTATAGATTTCTTTGGTGTTAACTACTATACTCGAACTCTTGTTGTGTTTGATGAAACAAATCCAATGAAATTTTCTTATGTTAGCGGTGATTTACCAAAGACGGAAATGGGTTGGGAAATTTATCCACAAGGTTTATTCGATATGTTAATCTATCTCAAAGAAAGGTATAGGTTACCACTTTACATAACAGAAAATGGTATGGCTGGACCAGATAAAGTTGAAAACGGTAAAGTTATAGATGATTACAGAATAGAATACCTAGAGAAACACTTCGAAAAAGCACTTGAAGCTATAAATGCTGGTGTTAATTTGAAAGGATATTTTATTTGGTCGCTCCTTGATAACTTTGAGTGGGCTTATGGGTATTCAAAAAGATTTGGTATAGTTTACGTAGATTACAACACACAAAAAAGAATTATGAAAAAGAGTGCACAATGGTTAAAAGAGTTTTTGAAAAGATGAAATCATAGATAAATAAATCGGTCGGTTTTTACCGACCGATTTTATTGATTTATATGTTTATTCACTTCAATCCATATAATCTCTCTTTTGGGCTGACGATTTCAGTAATTCTTACACCGAAGTTTTCATCTATAACAACAACTTCCCCGTGCGCAATAAGTTTGTTGTTTACATAAACATCAACCGGCTCACCGGTAAGTTTATCAAGCTCAATCAATGAACCAACGCCAAGCTCCATAATCTCTTTGAGCGATAATTTTGTTCTGCCCAATTCGACAGTTACGTTTAGAGGTATATCAAATAGCAATTGTAATCTTTCGTCCATAACTTGTGTTTGCTCTTGAACTGATGGGGATTTTCCAAAGTCTTCAAATTGTACAGGCCTTGCTGCAACGGCTGTTTTTTCTTTGTGTATTGGAGCACTTGGTATACTTTGTGTTTGTGTTTTTTGAGTTTGAGAAGTAGCTTTTTGCTGTTCAGAACTGCCGAATATCATTTCGTACAATTTTTTCACAAATGGTATGGGCATTGCTAGGAAAAATTTTGCAGGTTCTAAATCTTCTATTGACATTGTGAAATTAACTTTTGCTACTTTATCAGCATCTTCCCCGATTGGTGGAAATTTTGTTTCCGCGTTGTCAAAATTAAGAATTTCAATGGTCGGAGGTGTTATATTTACGCTTTTTTTAATCATGTCAGAGAGGGATGTAGCAGCAGACCCCATCATTTGGTTCATTGCTTCACCAACAGCACTTAATTTCATCTCGTCTAGTTCATCGCTCTCAACTTTTCCAAGTCCTCCCATCATGATATCGGCAATCTCAGCGGCGGTCTTTTTTTCAAGAACAAGAGCATTTAATCCTTCAACTGCACCTTCAAAATGTATTATAACAGTAACTTTTTCTCCAGCAATTTCACTTCTTAAATCTTTAAGAGTTTTTACCTCAACTTCGGGTATTGAAATATCAACTTTTCTTCCAAGTATACTTGAAAGAGCTGTAGCACCACTGCCAAGGATTATGTTGCCGACTTCACCTATCATGTCTTTTTCTATATCAGTTAGCGATTCGTTACCTGTTAATTGTCCCAATAATGCATCTAACTCTTCTTGGGAGAGGAAATCGTCTGCTATCATTCTTCTTCACCTTCCTCGATAACTTCAGTAATTTTTACTGCATAGTTACCTTTAAACTGCCCAGGCTTACCAAGGAACTTGGTTTTACCATTTACTTCTATCTTTATTGGGTCATCGTAGTGTTCACGCAATCTAATTACGTCACCTACTTCCAAGGTTAATATTTCACCTAGCGTTAGTTTAGTTTCTCCAATTTTAGCAATGACATCTAGCTTTGCTTTTTTTATGTTAAGCTTAAGATTTTCTACTAATTCTTGTGTAACTTCTTTCTGTTTTATTTTAAACCAACTTTGTGTCGTTAATTTTTCACCTATTGGTTCAATTACAGAAGATGGCCAACATATGCTCATGTATCCTTCGATTTTTCCAAAATTCACGAAAAAAGTTACCGCAAGTACCATTTCATTGCTTGGAACAACTTGAACAAACTGAGGATTTGTTTCCGTTGATTCAACGACAGGTATAAATGGATGAACGGAAGCCCAAGCTTGTGAAAGAGAAGTTAAAATATTAACTATTTCTTTCTTTATAATTCCTATTTCGATTTCCGTTGGTACTCGCTTAGCATCGATAACTTCCCCAGGTCCACCGAGCAGAACGTCTAATATACCATAGAATATCTCTAGATTAATATTCAGAATAGAGCTTCCAACGAATTCCCTAGCTGTGAAGATGGTTATAAAGGATGGATTTCCAATCGATTTCATGTATTCATCGTATGTTAACTGGTCTATTCCAACGACATTTACGGATGTGAATGACCTTAACTTTCCTGAAAGATAAGTGGAAACGCTTCTAGCAAAGTTTTCATGAATCATTTGAACGGTTCTAATTTGCTCCTTTGAAAACTTTTGAGGGCGCAAAAAATCATAGGTACGGATTTTTTTCTCTTCGCCCTCCTTTTTTACTTCCTCTATATTAACTTCTCCTTGAGATAACGCAGCCAATAAACGGTCTATTTCTTCCTGGCTGAGAACATCTGACAAACAAATCACTCCTGTTTTATTTTCTTAATTTTTAGGTTTTATGCTTTATTGAACGCTACTTATTGATTTCACATATATGTATACATTAATTACCCCGAATTTTTCCTTTTCACCTGTAAATCCTGTTATTTCATTTACCGCTTCCCTAATTTGTTTTTTCAATAAATCAATACCTGCAGGTGTCGTTAACTCGAATCTTTCTTTGCTTAGAAAAATTATGCTCAACGCGTCCATTATTTCATCGTTTTTGTCTGCGACTGCTGCACGACAAGGTTCGCTACCAACGAGAAGTGTTAATGAATCGATTACAACAACATCTCTTCCACCCTTTAACATAAATGTTTGAAATTTTCCAGCTTGAATCACAACGGCTTTGATTTGAGTTGGAGCTGTTACCTGTTGTTGTTCTTGTTGTTGTTGTGGTTGTTTATTTTGGCCAAGAAGAAAGAATACTGCTAAAGTAACGACCAACGAAACTATCAAAGGTATTCCTACCAACTTTAAAATTCCCATTATCGGATTAGGTTTTTTACCACCTTGTTCTTGTTGTTGTTCCATTTCTTCTGGCATCTTTATCCACCTCTCGTTTCTCTTTTTATCATTATTTCGATTTTCCTATGTTTTCTCCTTGTATTTTCTATATCCTCATTGTATTTTGACGTAATTTGTGCCCTTTTTGTTTGATATTCTTCTAATGATATTTTACCATTTGCATAATCATTTTGAAGTTTTGAAATATCAAAATCAAAGTTTGCTTTTAAAGATTTCAACTCCTTGTTAACATCTACATCGCCTTTTCCAATTGGTACAAATCTGTCTGGAGCATAAAAATAATCAATGTCAAACAATCCAGATCGAATATCAGCAAGTCTCAATACATACCTTTTTTGTTTAAGTTCAGTGAGCATGAAATTAACAACGGTAGAGGCACGTGCGCTACTTAAATGCCAATTTGATGGGTATATCGAATCAGGCGTCAGAGGTCTATCATCGGCATATCCGCGAACTTCAATAATATTTGAAGTGTGTTCGATTATTACCGCTCCTAACTTTTCAATAATTTCTTTGGCTTCTGCTGTAAGTCGTGCACTTGCTGGTTCGAATATTTTAAAATTTGTCAAAGTTATTAAAGTACCTTCATCTTTGTCTTCTATAGTTATTTTTCCCTTATATTCTTCTGAGATTCTTAATAATTCTTGATAAACCCCTGGTTTACTTGAGATAAGCGCCTCTTCGCTAAGTGTTTGACCACCAGTTAAAACGCTTGGTGGATTACCTTTTAACGCAACGGTTATACCTACAACTACCTGTTGGAATTTACCGGGAGTTATTGTCGACATTGAGAATAACAAAACGAAGAACGTCAAAAGTAATGTAACCATATCTCCGTATGTATTAAGCCATTCAGGAACGGACTTACAAACACACTTTTCCTTTTTAGCCACTAAGCACCAGCTCCTTGGACTTGTGCTTCATACTTTGTCCTTTCCTGAGATGGTAAATAAGATTTCAACTTTTCCTCAAGCACTCTTGGGTTTTCCCCAGCTTGTATAGATATGATGCCTTCTAATATCATTCTTTTGAAAACTTCCAAATCAGCCGCCCTTTTAGCAATTTTTTCTGCAACTGGTATTCCAACAATGTTAGCAAGGATAGAACCATACAATGTTGTTATAAGCGCAACCGCCATCGATGGTCCCAACGTTTCAGGGTTGTTCAAACTTTTAAGCATTTGTATAAGACCAACCAAAGTACCTATCATTCCAAATGCTGGTCCAAATGTTCCAAGTGAGTCAAAAAAAGCTTTTTGGTCCATCATTTCTGCTGTTGCCATATCAATTTCGATTTCCATCATGTTCCTCAAAACTTCGGGCTCAGTTCCATCAACGACAAGTTGAATGGCTTTTTTAAAATATGGATCTTGGATTTCTTCTATGTTAGCCTCAAGTGATAGTAAACCTTCCCTTCGAGCTTTTTCGGAAAAACTAACAAGCGTTCTCAACGTGCCAACGTAATCTATCTTTGGCTCTTTTATAGCTCCCATTATAACTTTTACTATACCAAAAACAACATTCTTTTTGTTTGCTGTAATGGCAGATGAAATAGCACCACCCACTGTAATTACTAATGATGGTATATTAATAAATGTCGCAAAGTCACCTGAACCACTTATTATACCATAAACCATCATTCCAAATCCTAAAACAACACCTATAAGAACAGTTATATCCACCAAACATCACCTACCGTATGATACATATAATGTTTTTTCGATTAAACTATTCTTCTGAAGGTCTTGGTGGTAAAATTATTTTTTTCTTATACTCAAGCACTCTTTTTACTACTTCTTCAACAGGTTCGGCAACGATGTATTTTTTTCCATTAAATAATGTAATTGTCGTATCCGGATTTGCTTCTATCTTCTCAATGTATTCAGCGTTCAAGTAAAATTCTTTTCCATTAAGTCCTGTAAGTCGAATCATAATTATCCTCCGTATATGATTCTAAGATATTTTAAGCTATTTTCATTATCTTCTGAGGTTTACAACCTCTTGTAGAATTTGATCTGCTGTTGTTATTGTTCTAGCGTTTGCTTGGAAACCTCTTTGAGCAATTATCAATTTTGTGAATTCTTCCGAAAGATCAACATTTGACATTTCAAGCGCACCTGCTACAAGTGAGCCAAAACCACCTTTACTTGGTTGACCTATTCTTGCTGTGCCACTATTTGCACTTTCACCGTATAGTGAGTTTCCAAGTTCTAATAAACCTGCTGGGTTGTTAAATGTTGCAAGTGCTACTTTTCCAAGTACGTCAACAAGTCCGTTTGTGAACGATCCGATTATGTCACCATTTTCTGATATTGAGAAAGATTCAAGTACCCCTTGTGCATTACCATCTTGGTTTTTTACGAATGCATCGGCAAGGGCTGCAAATTGAGTCATACTGTTTAAATCAAGTTTTATCTTAACAATACCGTCTCCATTTTCGCCAGCATTGAACAATATAGCATCTACATTTTCACCTTCCGAAATTCTACCAGTTGATGGATCAAATGAATTAACTCCAAGAAGTCTACCAGTTTTATCGAATCTTAATACTCCACAAGTACCACCGGTGATTTCGGTTGCTGTATCATAATTAGATAGGTATTTTATGTTTTCACCAGATGCGCTTCTGATTCTAAATGCCCAAGCATTTTCATGGTTTCCATACACAGATGCAAGTTTCACAAAATCGATATAGAGTGTGTATGGATTACCTAACGAATCGTAAACTTGGGTTGATGTTGTGTAGAACGGGGATTTAAATGAAACAACAGAGAAATTAGTTGGATTATCTGCTTCATAGAATCTTGGCTCACCAGCACCTGGTATTGTTATCATATCAACCTTTGAAGGTTGATATATTTCGTCGATGTAAGAATTACCACTTATAAAATTATCATCGTATATCGTATTTGCACCGTTTGTTAAAAGTACGTTATAAGTTCCTATAACATTTCCGGAAACGCTGTCTCTTACTGTTCTTATAACACCGTATTTTCCTTGAGTATATTCAAATGATATACGACCATTAGCACCATCAGTTGTCGCTGTTACAACTTCTGAACCAAAGACTTTACCGTTTATCATAACCTTTACCCTATATTGTGTTCCTGGGGTCAAAGCTGCATCTGATATACTCTGAGTCCCAGAACTTGTTATATTTTGTGGTGCTATAGCCACAGGTGTTCCATCAAGGTTTTCAACTACGTATTGAACTGTAAAATTATTTGAAAGTTGACCATTTGCTGTTGATGCTACTGTTTGGTAATCAAATTGCATATCAAGTGGAACCACTTCTTGTGTTGACGCGGCAATTTCTACACTGTAAGTTTGACCATCAACAAGTTTTTCAGATGTTATGGCTTCTGTGACCGAACCATTTAAAACGTTCCTTGATAATGTGTCAACAATTTTTCCATTGCTATCTCTGATAATAAACAAATAGTTTCCGTCTTGTTGTTGAATAGGATTAGTTAAGGTCAAAGCTCCACCGGAAGCTGTACCCGATAATTTTTGTTTAATTGCTCCAGCATTTACAACATTACCAAATTTGTCAAATTTTATATAAACTTTTCCATCTACTTTATCGTCCAAATTCGCATCTATTTTCCCTAAGTACACTTGATAATCGCTAAAAGTATCCTGAAGTGCTCCAAAGTCTCTTTCAAACGAAACTTTCGTGTTTATGGTTCTACCACCGTAACCGTTTATTGCAATGACAAATTTTTCAGGGCCAACGCGTGCATCCAAATTACCGGCCATGGTCATTCTTGTTGTTTGCTTGGCTGCCATACTTAGCCCGGAAGAAATTTGTATGTTACTAATGGGCTTATTAGTATCAACGTACCTTCTTCCAGACATGGGATCTACTTCTGCAACCCAACCTTGTAATTTTAACCCTGTTGTTGGTTGAACAATGGTACCGTTCAAATCAAGGTCAAAGTTACCGGCACGTGTGAAAAATTGTCTTTGCCCGTTTGAAAGTATAAAGAAACCCTCGCCTTGAATTGCTAAGTCTGTTTTTTTACCTGTATTTTGGAAGCTTCCCTGGTTCATTATTTTATCGATAGAAGCTACCCTTATACCGTAGCCTATCTGTTTTGGGTTTGTTCCACCCGTGCTGTTTGTTGCTCTTCTTGACATATCAAGAATTTGCGAAAAATTAGTTGCGTACGTTACACGTGCGCCTTTAAATCCTATGGTATTTACATTCGCTATATTGTTACTTACTACATCAATTTCTTGTTGAAATCCTTGTAAACCTGAAACACCACTGTAGAGCGATCTCATCATACATAGTTCACCCCTCTATAAGATTTTTATTATTTTACGCATGTATTTCGGAAATTTCTGATATGTCGTATATTTTGTTGCTAACTATAACATTTATTTTATTTCCATCAAATTGAACACCCGACACAATTCCGCTTTCAACACTTGGAATTTCTTCATACCCGCCATCTGGAGTTGTTTTTAATATCTTAAATGTGTATCTACCATCTTTTACTTTTGTGCCATTTTCGTCTTTTCCATCCCAAGCGAAGAGTTGCATTCCTGCCTCAACTTGACCAATTTTCTCTTCTTTTATTAATTTCCCGTTTGAATCAAATATTTTTATTACAATGTTCGCTGGAGATTCTAACTTAAATACCTTTGATTCAGGTACACCATTTTCAACGTTGATAACATTTGTTTTTACAACCGCGGTCTTACCAATCATAGATACGGCCTGCGTTCTGTAAAGTTGAGCAGCGGTGTCAACGAAATTTTGGACCGATTTACTCATGTTCATAACCTGCTCAAGTGATGATAATTGAGACATTTGAGCTATGAAGTCTCTATCCTTCATAGGCTCAAGTGGGTCTTGGCTCTTGAGTTGTGTGATTAGCAACTTTAAAAAAGCTTCTTTATCTAAATCTTTTTTCGTGGTTCGATCGGTTGACGCTGAGAATAGATTAGACATCGCGTTTACGTTCATCATCATCTTCAATCACCTCTTCGTAGGTGTATTTTCTTTTTTGATTTTCTTCATTTCGTTGTTGTTGTTGTGAATTTTGATGGTCATTTCTTTCATGTTCGTAATATTTTTCTTCTTCCTTGGTTTTAATCTCTACATTTCTTACTTCAAGATCTAAGTTACTTAATCTATCACGCAAGATGTGTATATTCTTCTCGATTGTATCTTTAGCTTTTTCATTTTCTGCTATGAAAAGAAGTGTTATTTGTTTACCTTCTTTTCTCATTTCTATATCGAGATTTCCAAGATTTTCTGGTAACAATTTCATTTGGACTCGTTCCTCAATTCTATTTGATAATGAAAATTCTCTAATCTTTTCATAAATTTGCTCAAGGTTTCTTGAAGATTGAAGTCGTTCTGCTAACTCAAACCTATTAGTTTGAGTAGTAGATGATACGTCATTTTTTTGCTCTAAATTTCTGTAAGTCATTTCCGCAAGTCTTTCTATGAATTTGTTTGAAACTTTTGGCCTGTCTTCATAATTTGATTTTTCAATCTCTGATTCCAGTTTTTGCTGATTTTTATTGTTGTATTCAATCTTTAGAGATTTTACTTCTAAATTATTTTTCGATGTCTCATAGGTGTTATTCCTTAATTCATTTAATTCATTTTGAAAATTATTTTTAGAATTGTCAGGATATGGGTTTGTCTGTGAATTTTTTGAATTATTTAAAGTGTTATTAGAAAAATCTGTAGAATTTTCGATAATGGTTGAATGTGGATTAATAATATAAGTAGGGTCATTTGTCTTAACACCTAGTTGTAAAGATGATTTTGAGTCTGTATCTTTGGTGTTTTTAATATTTAAATTTTCTAAGTTAGCTATATCTACAATGGCTTTAAGTTGAATTATCGATTTTGAAAGATCTGAAATTATTTCATTGTCTTCATATTTCTCTTGGACATTTTGTGCAAGATTCTTAGGTTTTATATTAGTATTTACACTTAAATCTAGAATATTTGAATTTTGTTGTTTCTGTTCCTGTTTGGTGATTTCATTAACATAGTTGGCAACATAGTTGAGAATTGTTTTATTTTTTAGATTGCTTTGATCTGCTTGGTTGGTTTGGGATGACATATTGAGATTATTAAAAGCAATAACAATATTGTTTATTTCATTTAGTACATTTTTGATGTCATTGTTTGATGTTATCAAATCGTTTTGCTTAACATAGTTTTCTTTTTTGCCATTTGAACTTTGAGATTGGTAGTTAACGTTGATATTGATATTACCAACTTTAGTGTTTTGAATCGTATCTTTTTGTGTATTAGATGAGGTTGATATATTGGTAATATAGCTTGTTGAAAATTGCGAAATGTAATCTTTCTTATTTTCATTTGTTGTTTTTTGGTTAGGTTGCTTAATATAATCTTCTTTATAAATTATTTTTGATTTTTCTTTTGTGAGTGTTTCTGGAGAATTGGTGTGGATTTTCTCGAGTTTATCTTGTGATATATTGACTTGAATATAAGCTTCTTGATTTTTGTTTTCATTCGACTTTTCTAATAAATTCACATTTTTCTGTGTATTTTTGTTTAAATCTACTTTTACTTGATTATTCTGTATATTTTTCGTTTCATTTTTTGGGTTTTTGGTCTCAGAATTATTGCCATAACTTTTTGGAATCCTATTGACTAATTTATCCATATTCTCTTTTGTGTATTTTTGATTATCAAGCACAAAAAAATTATCTGTATTTTTATCTAATACAGACTTATTATTTGACTTTTCCATAACGCCATTTTCTTTTTTAGGATTTTTATCAACGGTTCGAGCTTCAATTTTTTCTGGTGTAATATTTATATTTGGATCTTGTTTTTGAATTAACTCTCTTTTTTGTTTAGGGATTTGTAATTTTTCCTCTGATTTTTGTGTAAGTGCATTATAATCATTTTTCTCGAGTGCACTTGAATTTGTTTGCGCTTTTGGTTCAAACCTTTCGGAAGAAGCAATTAGCGTTGACTTTTTTCCTTCTTTTTCAATTTCACTTTGTAATTTCGATAATTCCTTATTTAAAAATTCCAAATCTTTTTCTGTTAATTTAATTTGCTGGTCGTTTTCAACACTATTTTCTTCATTTTTATTTCCTTTATGTATTTTTATTGTTTCCATTTGCTCAGATTTTTCGGTAGTTACATTTTCTTCTGAAGTTTCTTTTGTATCTTTCTCAATTTCATTAGAATTTTCATTTCCAACACTTTAGGAAAGTACTTTTTCTTTTCTAATGGTATTCTCAGTACTTTTGAAAACATTTTTATTCTCAAATATACTGCCTATTTCTTTTTCCTCTTTTGCTTTATCAACTTGTAATTTATTAATTTCAGAAAGATCCTTTTCAAGACTATTGGCTTGAATGTTTTGTTGCTTAAGATTTTGTTGAACGTTCTGTTGAACGCTTTGATACTTTTTATTTTCTTCTTTCGTGTAATTTAGTTGTTCTATTATTTCCTTCAGAATTTCTTCAAAAGGCTTGTTTCCATATTCTTTTTGATTTTCTAATTTTTTTAATATCTCATTAGCAATCTCTGGCGGTTGAGACTGAATCAATTTTGTTAAGTTTACAATGTTAATCAAAATCTCACTCCCTTATTTATTATTTCTATAAATAGTTGTTCGTCGTTGTCTTTAATGTCTTTAAGTAACCTAACCATTGTTTGGTGGTCGACGTTCGATAGTAAATAAAATACTAAATCCGGTCTTGATTTTATCTTCAAGATAAAATTCCAGAGTTCCTCATAACTCATTTTATTCAAGAAAGAAGATAAACCTTTACTAAAACCACTGAGCGTAACTAATTCTGCTTCTGTATTTACCAAATCGGAAATTGTGTTTTTTAATTCTTCTATTTTGAAATCTATATCGCTTATTATTTGGTCTACTCCTCCCATTTTTTCTAAAACTTGAGCTGCTTTTACAGGATTTACTGCTGTAAGTTCTTGTACCATTTCTGCCCTTACATCGGGAGCTAGTTTTGAAAATACAAGCGCGAGTGTATCTACTGACATATTATCTGCGTTCATAAGTCTTCTCAACTGTGCCGCATCTGAATTCACAAATGTATCAACTATGTCTTGCAATCTTTTTAGACTAATTGTATCTTCAACCTTGCTTATTTCTTCCTTAAGCTTTTTTTCCTTCCAACTTTCCTCTATAGCCTTTATTGAATTAATCAAATTATCGACTTTGGCTTCTTTTGATGAAAGTTCTTTTTCTCTGTTTTCGATTTCTTTTATTTTTTCCTCTAGTTGTGCACTGTAATTTTCATATATTTTTTCGAAATACTCTCTAGCGGTCATTACTTCTAAACCTTCGTAATTTATAAAATTTTTTACAAATGGTATTTTGGAGAAAAGATAACTCACATAACTTCTCCACCCTTGGAATACACTTGCGCCTTCTCCGTAAATTTGTTTTTCAAGGAAAGTTGAATAACCGTACAAAAATAATATAAAGATAAGAACTATAGCAAAAATAATACCGAAAAGTATAGTTAAAATTTTTGCTTTTTTTTGCATAAATCCACCTCGAATTGCTTTTCTCACTTTGACTTTTTAAACTTCTCCATATTTAATTTTCTTGCTTCATATTATTATTTCCTAAAAAATAAGAAAACAAAAACGGGCTGAAAAAATCAGCCCGTCTGAATAAATTATGAATAAATTATTATGTTTATTATTCTTCAGCTTGTTCTTCAAGATATTTCTTACGTTCGGCTATAATTTTTTCTTGGATATTTGGTGGAACAACGTCGTACTTTTCAAATTTCATAGTAAAGTATCCTCTACCACTTGTTATTGATGAAAGCCTTCCTTGGAAATCTAACATTTCCGCAAGTGGTACTTCTGCTTTTACAACGGTAATACCTTTACCCGCAGGTTCCATTCCCATAGGTCTTCCTCTTCTTGAGCTGATATCGCCCATGACATCTCCCGCATTTTCATCTGGTGTAAATACTTCTACGTACATCACAGGTTCAAGTAAAACAGGCTTTGCTTGTTGCATACCTTTTTTGAAAGCTTGTATAGCGGCAATTTGGAATGAAATATCTGAAGAGTCAACTTCGTGGTATGAACCATCGAAGAGTGTAACTCTGACATCGACGACAGGGTAAGCCGCCAATACACCTTTCTTCATAGCTTCTCTAATACCTTTTTCAACGGATGGAATAAAGTTTCTTGGTATAACTCCACCAACGATCTTATCAACAAATTCAAAACCGGTTCCTCTTTCAGCTGGTTCGAGCAATATTTTTACGTGTCCGTATTGACCATGTCCACCAGATTGTTTTTTGTGTTTGTGTTCGGATTCCGCTTTACCTAAAATTGTTTCTCTGTATGCTATCTTTGGTTTACCAACTTCGACATCGACACCAAATATGTTCTTCAATCTTTCAACCATTACGTCAAGGTGCATTCCACCGATACCTGAAATAACAGTTTCGGATGTTTCTGGGTCAAATTCCCATGCAAACGTTGGGTCTGAATCGGCAAGTCTGCTAAGACCGTTACTGATTTTATCTATATCTGACTTTGATTTTGGATTGACACTCTTTGAAATCATCGGTTCTGGATATTCTGGAGAAATTATCGTGAGTTTTCTATCTTTATGTGTTATTGTATCTTTAACTCCGCTATCCTTTAATTTTGGAAGAACAACGATATCACCACATGAGACTTCTTCTATTTCATATGTTTCCTTACCTTTTGCAAAGTATAAGTGGCCTGCTTTTTCTTGAGTCCCTCTTGTAACGTTGTTGAATGCATCTCCAGGTTTCATATTTCCAGATATTATTTTAATAAAACTCAACTTACCAACAAATGGGTCAACAACTGCTTTAAATGTGTATCCTACAAGCGGATCTGTTTCTGATGGGATTATTTCTACTTCATCGCCACTTTCCAATTTCGCTTTGTAAGGTTTGACTTCAAGAGGTGATGCACCTAGTGCGTTAATCGCTTTAAGTAAGAAATCAACTCCTATGTTTTTCTCAGCTGAACCTGCGAAGATAGGTACAATTTGTCTTTCAATAAAACCTTTTCTCAAAGCATTCCAAAGCTCTTCCGCAGATATTGGTTCTTCTGCAAAATATTTTTCCATCAACGCATCGTCAAGAGAGACAATGTCTTCCATTATTGACATTTTAACTTCTTCTACTTTGTCTTTCAAATCTGCAGGGATATCTGTTTCTTTGGCCTTTCCATTTTCATATATATAGGCTTTTCCTGATAGTAAGTCAACGATACCTTTAAAACTTGCTTCTTGACCTATTGGATAAACAACTGGAACTATTTTAGCTTCAAATCTTTCTTTCAATGAAGCAATGGAATTATCAAAGCTTGCTCTTTCTTTATCCATTTGGTTGACAAAAACCATAATGGGCTTTTCCATTTCATTTGCTAGAGCCCATGTTCTTTCTGTTTGAATTTCAACGCCAGCTGTTGCGTTTACAACACTTAGAACGTTTTCTGAAACAAATACCGCGCTTATAACTTCACCTATAAAATCACTGAAACCCGGTGTATCAATCAATGTAATTTGTTTGCCTTCGTATTTAAATGTTCCAACATGCGAGTTAATACTTGCTCCTCTTTGGACTTCAATAGGATCTGAATCGATATCTTTTTTTGTTACGTTAAAACCTCCGAGGTTTAACGCGCTAACCATTAAAGCAGATTTACCGGAACCGTTATGCCCTACAAGCACTACTGTGCGTTTATCCTTCGCAACCATTTCCCCACCTCCAACAGTTTATATAGTTAGAATTAAAAATAAAATGTTAATAACTATCTTATGTATTTTACCAGATTATTTATCTTTTTTCAAACATCCGTTTAATTTTTCAGGATGAAGGATAAAGATTAAGTTCAGTATTTTATAATGTAATGTATGTTTATTGTCCCAACATCGTTCAATTTCCTTATATTTTGTAGAATTAAATCGAATTTTCTTGTGATTTCATTGGAAAATAAGTAAAAATTGCCGGGTAAAATTACAGGTTCAATGGTAAGATGGATGTCAGTAACTATACCTTCATTTAGAAATTGAGTGAAAACACTTTGACCACCAATAACGCAAATATCATTATATCCCATCTTATTTAATGTTTCAACCGCCTCACGAGAACTACAAGATAGTATTAAATCAGGTTTATAATCTAAATTTTCAAAATATTCAATTGTTTTTTTAGTCAACACAACATTAAATCTATTAGGGAGTTTTTTTCCAATGCTTTCAAATGTCTTTCGCCCCATAACTACAACGCCAGAACTTGTGGTAATTTCTTTAAATAAAGCCTTATCTTCTCTACTCCCCCAACTAATGTCATCGCTTTCCATTGTAGCTATAACACCGTGGATATCTGTGACAGCTAAAAGCCTTACGCGCATAGCTTCACCTACTTTTTAGTGATTTATTGCAATTAATTTTACCATAAAAAACGAAAAAGCGCCGAGGAATATTTCCTCGACGCTGCTATTATTAATATTTTTTAAGTATTTAGTATTAATATTCTGGCATTTCAGGTGCTGCTGGTTTCTTTTCTTCTGGTTTTTCAACTACGAGCACTTCTGTTGTAAGGAGCATACCTGCGATTGATGCTGCGTTTTGTAGAGCGCTTCTTGTAACCTTTGCTGGGTCGATAATTCCACGTTCGTACATGTTACAGTATTCACCTTTAAGGGCATCAAAACCGTATGCTACATCATCTTTTGAAAGTACGTTGTGGATAATTATTGCACCATCGTAACCTGCGTTGAGAGCGATTTGTCTAATTGGTGCTTCGAGAGCATTGTAGACTATTTGAGCACCGAGTTTTTCGTCACCGGTAAGTTCATTGAGAACTGGTTCAAGAACTTTTCTTGCTCTAAGTAATGTAATTCCACCGCCAGGGACGATACCTTCTTCAACAGCTGCTCTTGTTGCGCTGAGTGCGTCTTCAATTCTGTGTTTCTTTTCTTTAAGTTCTGTTTCTGTTGCTGCACCAACCTTAATTACTGCGACACCACCAGCTAATTTTGCCATTCTTTCTTGGAGTGTTTCTTTTTCGTATTCGCTTGTTGTTTGCTCGATTTGTGCTTTGATTTGTGCAACTCTCTTCTTGATTTCTTCTGGCTTACCTTTTCCGCCGACAATTATTGTTTCATCTTTCTTAACTCTTACAACGTCTGCTCTACCAAGGTCTTGGAGTGTGAGGTCTTCGAGGTTAATTCCAACTTCTTCGCTTGCTACAATACCACCTGTGAGAATTGCTATATCTTGTAACATTGCTTTTCTTCTGTCACCGAAGCCAGGAGCTTTAACTGCTACGGTGTTAAGTGTTCCCTTGAGTTTGTTGAGAACTAACGTTGTGAGAACTTCACCTTCAACATCTTCTGCGATAATTACAAGTGGTCTTCCTGTTTGAGCTACTTTTTCAAGAATAGGAATGAGAGGTTTAACGTTTGAAAGTTTTCTATCTGTGATGAGTATGAATGGTTCATTGTAAACGACTTCCATCTTTTCTGGGTCTGTTACAAAGTATGGTGAGATGTAACCTCTGTCGAATTGCATACCTTCTGTAAATTCAACGTAAGTATCAATTGTTTTGCTATCTTCGACTGTGATAACTCCATCTTCGCCAACTTTTTCCATTGCTTCTGCGATTAATTTACCAATTTCTTCACTATTTGCACTGATTGATGCGACGTGTGCGATATCCTCTGTGCTTGAAAGTTTCTTTGAAATTTTCTTAATCTCTTCAACAACCTTTGATGTTGCTTTGTCGATACCTTTTTTAATCAATATCGGATTTGCGCCAGCTGCTACCATCTTGAGTCCTTCTTTAATCATCGCTTGAGCAAGAACTGTAGCCGTTGTTGTACCGTCACCAGCAACATCATTAGTCTTGCTTGCAACTTCTTTAACAAGTTGTGCACCAAGATTTGCAAATTTGTCTTCTAATTCAATTTCTTTTGCAATAGAGACACCATCATTTGTAATTGTTGGGCTGCCCCATGATTTTTCAATAACAACATTTCTACCTTTTGGACCCAATGTAATCTTAACTGCATTAGCAACTGCATCTACACCTGCTTCTAATGACCTTCTTGCTTCTTCACTGTATCTTAATAACTTTGCCATATCTCGCACCTCCTTGAATTTTTACTCTTCTATTTTTGCTAGAATATCGCTTACATCGATGATGATATAATCTTCATCATCTATCTTTATTTCCGTACCAGAGTACTTGTTGTAAATTACCTTATCGCCAACTTTGAGCTGGCAGTCTTCAGGAAGTTTACCAACTTCAACAATCTCTGCTTTCATGGGTTTTTCTTTTGCGGCATCTGGAAGAACAATACCGCCTGCTGTTTTTTTCTCTTCAACGATTGGCTTTATCAATAACCTTTCACCAAGTGGCTTTACTTTCATAATCTTACCCCCTCCTACAAGTAGTTTTTGTTTTTATCACTCTTATGTGTAGGTTGCTAATTTTAGTATAACAAAAAAATGTGAAAAGTGAATTTTAACTATTGGTAATTATGGACTGTTATGTAAGTTTAAATAACAATATATGTATAAATCTCTTTCTTTCTTATTTTTACAACGATAAAGTTTGAAAATAAATAATTTCTGGAAATAACATGTTGTTAGACTTTGATTTATGGCCATTTTTTATAGAAATAAAACAAGCCTTGATTTTTTCAAGGCTTGTTTTGTTTTCGTTATTTTTGGTGGAGCCGATGGGACTTGAACCCACGACCTCTACCGTGCCATGGTAGCGCTCTCCCACCTGAGCTACGGCCCCACTGGATATACCAATTGTTTGACGCTAATCATTTTACCATATTTATACAAAAAATCAAGATATTTTGTCAATTTTAAGCATGATTAATGAAGCAAATATATTTTTACATAGGATTTTAGATAATATATGTAGAAATAAGATTTGGTGAATTTTATGGATAACTGGAGGTGTCAAGCATGAAGAGAATTCATGCAAGTGGCTTTTTTGGAATATTTATTACCGTTATTTTAATAGTTTCATTAGCCTCTTGTGTTGCAAAAAAACTTGATGATTCTAATAGTCAAAAAATATCTATTTCAATTCCTTCTGTTGCTGTTATTGGAACACCGATAAATATCAATGTGGAGCCAAGAGAACCGGGTATATCGAATATAAAGGTAATTATTAGTAACAACAGTTATAACGAATTGATGTTGTTAAGCGCTTACCCTTATAGCAAAACCTGGTCACCTAAAATGCCAGGTGTGTATACGGTAAAAGCCGAAGGGTATTCTATAACTGAAGGTAAATGGTATACTGTATCTTCAACATTGACTGTATACGATTTGAAACCACCTTACTTAAAAGACATAAAGCTTATTCCGGAAGCACCATATGTTGGTGATGAGGTGCTTTTACAACTGAAATTAGATGGTGAAAATCCTTTTGTAGATATCAATGTTAATGGAATTTTGAGTTCGAGTGCGTCATGGTTTAATACTTCAACGAAGACTTCTGATAAATATGTTTATCTAAGATTGCCAAGGATAACAGAACCCGGAAAGACTGAATTGTTTTTACGTTCGGTTGCTTACAAAAGTGAAGATGCAACAAAACTAATTTTTGATGTAAGGCCAAGAGATTTAACACCGCCTAATATAAGTGTTTATGCGGATACTTTTTATTCTGAAAACTCCAATGTCTCAGTTAGGATAGAGCTTACAGACGATATAAACTTGAAAAAGTACATGCTTACGTTTGATGATAAAGTTATATCTGAGGAGAATATATCCGGTAAGAAATTTGTGAAAGAAGTCATGATAGGTAAAAGTGAGATTGGAACGCATGCGATAAATGTAGTAGCGTATGATGCAGAAGGTAATATGAATACATATGCAAAAAGGATATACATTGGTGGCACGGCGCTTAGCTTTAACGTTCAAGTTAGCCCATCTGAACCAACCGCAAACGCTTCCGCAGTTATCGCTATGGTGCCGAATGAGAAAGATGTTATTTATACGAGAATCGTTTTTCTTGTTGATGGTCATGCGATTGCTGATTTTAGCAGTAATGGAGATACATCGGCTCAGAGTTTTGCAATATGGTCAGTTGAAGAAGGTACTCATTTTATAACAATATATGCAGAATCCAAAGATGGAAGGGCTGGAATCGCCGAGACATGGGTAAGTGTAAAAGATTATAATGGACCAAGGTTTGTTTCTCTAAAGGCAAACGGAATAGAACTTAAAAAAACTGAGGCTAACTATGTTTTCCCTGGTTTAGTAACTTTCTCGCTTACAGTAGAAGATCCAGGCGGAGTTAGTTTAACAGCGTTGCCACGCTTGTTAGTTAAAGAGGATGAATTCACCATGTACTATAGGGATTTGCAAATGGAAGTAGAGGAAGTTTCACCCGATGGTAGGATAGTAACCTTTTCTGTCACAACACCTATGTCTTTAGGACAATATTACATATCTGTTATGAACGTTCAAGATAAAAGTGGTAATTTGATGAGAGATATAGGTAGATTCTTATTGTATGTACAATGAGAATTGAAAGGATAAAATTTATTCCAATAAAAAATACTCAATTGGTTCCGATAATATGTATGAATATATTATAAATAATATCTGTTTTTAACATGGAGGTGGGTTTATGAATAAAAGAAAACAGTTCTCTTTCTTGTTTTTTGTCCTTATTTCAGCATTTTTCGTACAAACTTTTGCTGCACTTAACACTTCAGGTTTATGGTCAACTACGAAGTACAGTTGGGTTCTTCCTGGGAAATACGGTCCGGGGGTTATAGCAAAGAACGGCGGCAACTTATTGGTACTTTCCAAGGATGGAGCGGTTTACGAACTTCAAATGTCTGGTGCTATGGTTGCTTTAGGTCAAGTTAGTGGTATAAACAACGTTGTTGCACCACCAACGTATGTAGAAAATGGTTCTAATAAGTATCTTATATGGGTAACAGCTCAGGAAACAGCACAAAATAAACTGAATGTTTTAAAAATAAATGGTTCATTTGGAACGCCAGAATCTTTTAATATTGATGGTTCTGCTTACGGGCTTGTCGCTTACGCTAATGGAGCAAATTTAGTTATAATTACCGCAACGATGAAAGGAACGGTTTACAAAGTAACGTTTGATGGTACTAACTTTACTCCTAGTTCCGTTACTGTTGGTGGACCTGTAAAAGTTCCGCCACTTATGAGTCCTTCCAAAGATAAAGTTTATATTTTAACGCAAAATGGAAAATTTTACAGTATTAATGTCGCAGCATTCAGTACTCCTAATCTTATTCTTTCTATCGGTGATGAATTTTCAACACCTATGGCTATGGACGAAAGCGGTTTCATATATGCTCTAAGTACGGCAGGATATCTTTATAAGATTGATCCTTCTGGGTCGGAAAATCACGTACGTTTCTTATCAGCTTCGAACAGTTCAGGCCCTCTTATAGATGGTGAAGGATATATCTACATATTTGGTGATAACGGTAAAGTTGCTGCGCTAAACAAAAATTTGCTTAAACTTGGTGAATACTCCATCGGTCAGCAGATAACAACGACGCCGGCTATAGTGAAAGGGCGTGATGGGATAACTTACCTGATAATTCCCTCTTCTTCGACAGGTGGTACTGGAAAAATAACTATACTTAGTTTTAATCCTACAAGTGGTGTATTTTCCAAAGAATGGGAGGTAACTACAACAAGTACATTCCCAATAAGCGCTGCTGTTAACGTTGCACCACTTGGAGCTCTTTACAATGATAATTACTATTTTGCAACGGCAACGAACGATGGAACAATTTACGCATGGCAGTTTGATGCAAGAGGGCCATACGGTGTTTGGGCAATGTACGGTCAGAATATAAACCACACAGGTTTTGTTGACTCAGCTTCTATGTCATTTAAAACGAGAATATTCATAACCGCCAAAGAAGGATTTTATGGAAAAGAATTGAGTGGAGCGTTATTCAATAATACAGGTACTTATGGACTACTTTACGATGCAAAATTAATAAATCCAGATAATACAATTGCTGTAACTCTTTCTAATTTAAGAACGAATGAAACAAACTTAGCTAAAATTCCAGAAGGAATACCAGGATCTCAAAAACTCGAAGTAAAGTTCGCTACGCCAACCGGTGGATTATTATTATTTACTCCATCGTTTAGTGTTCAAGGAGGTTCTAAACCAACCGTTGACTCGACTTTTACTTTCAGATTTTGGAAAACGGGACAAAATGAATATGAAGGTTCTGAGGGAGATAATCCAGCCATATTAACTTACATGTTCAACGATAGGTATTTAACTGTTTTTACGGATGCTACTTACACCTTCTATATTTATAATAAATATCCATTGCAAACAAATAGTGAGGCTACAGATTCTATTGATGTTAAATTTGATTATAACACTTATCGTTCAAATCCAAATAGTGCAGTACACACTGTTGACGCTAACACAAATTATCAAGGTCAACAGTGGTATGCGTACAAATGGGTTGTCTATCAGTGGAACCCAGATGACCCAAGAGGTTTTGAGAAGAATACTTATTACGACAAAGATAGTATCCGGTTACCTATAAAAGGTCCTGCTTACATTGAGATTTATTACGCGCAACTCAGTGCAACAGTTACTTTGTTATTGCCTGAGTTCGCAATCGGGAAAACTCGCGCTTATCTGTTCTTGGATGCTGCAACTAACTCTATAGCATACAACATTGATTTAAAACCGTTATCTGGTATAACAATAGATAGTGTATTATCTGAGGAATTTGCGAACAATGTATCCAAAGTGAATTCACTAAGTTTTGTTAGGCCAACAGAATTGAAATACACTTTGAATAGTATGGAAAATCCGCTTCCTGGAACAACAAGGGTAGCAACTATCGTTGTCAACTTAAACTTCCCGGAGAAAACAACATTTGAATCAAATGGTGATAGCTTATTTTTGCAGAAATTTGACTTATATGGTTACGCACAAATTCAAGGTCAGTTGGTTGATCCAGAAAACTTAAGGGCAAAACGTGTATTTAAAACTAACAAATACCTTTATGTTGTTGGCGATTTCAACGGTGATTTTGTAGTGGATATAAATGACTGGAACTTATTTGTGAATGTGCTAGGTACTACGGTGTCTGGAAACGATTTGATTTATAACATAGGACCGAGAGAAGATTTCAACCCGCCATATCCAAATTATACGAATTACAGGGCAGGTTACTTGACAGATACGACAAATGATATAACGGAATCTGATTTGTACTATTTCACAACAATGTTTGGTTTTGCTGTTCCTGAAAGTGAAAGGGTTAAATAATTGGTGGAAAGGTGGTGAAAAATATGAAGAGAAATATGAATAAGATAATGTTTATAGCTTTACTGTCTTTGCTGTTTGTCTTTTCAAGTTGTGGCATTATTAAAAATAATAACTCAAATAGTAACTCAAGTACTGTGAAGACAACAATCAATATCTACGATCCATATGGCAACAAGTTATTTATAGATGGAACAATAAATGGTTACAAGATTCAAGCTGATAAAGATGGTGTTTTCGTCGCAGCTAAGATAGAAAACGTTTCAAGTTACAAATTCAACGAAGAATTGACTTTGTTTAAAGTAAAAAGTGTTGACGTTGTGTCAGGTAAAGAAGTTAATATTGTTCTTGAAAGAAATGATAAAAATGGAATTAATATTTTAAGGACGGCTGATGGAAAGTTAATGTTCTATGCTATAGGATATGGTGATAAACCGTACTTCCAAGTTTGGCTCAAAGATAGATTAGCTGGATTTACTCAAATAAACTTGAATAAAGGCCAAACACTCTTAGCAGGTAACTGGCTAATTGGTGTTGGAAAAGGAATGGGGAAAGTTGGATTGGATATGAATCCTAACGAAATTGTTGTGAAACTAAATATACCAGCAACAAATGCTCCAAGGATAGCTAAGATTGAGGAAATTAAGTGATAATGTGAATTAGAAACAACAAAATAGCCTCTGCGTTAAGCAGAGGCTATTTTGTTAATTGCATAAATTTTGCGCGCATTTTCTACTTAAAATAAAGATAATTAAAACGATTGTTAGTGGTATCAACCAAGCTATGAAGATACTTTTATCGAGTACTATTCCCATCGTTGTGCTTACTATATTTCCACCTAAAGATGTGAATGCGTACGTTGCACCGTTGAATATGGGAATGTATTTTTGGTTTATAGATTTTATCCCATTACTTTGAACGTATGGAAAGATTGGACCAAGAAATAGGCCAGAAAGTACAAATAATACGGGGTGTTTAGTTAGAATAAATAATATTATTATAATCGCAAGAGTAAATGTGTTGATTCTTACTAAATTCCCAACGAATTTTGCGATTAAGTTGACTGTAAACCTTCCAATCGTAAATAAAGACCAAAATAATGTGTAAGCCATGAAAGAGTTTATAAATTCTTGTTTCATCGACGTGCCAGCCCAAGTGATTGTGCCTATTTCTGCGGAAGAATATAGAATAAGCAAAGTAAGGAAAAATGCAAATGATTTGTCGTTGAACGCAAATTTTATATCGGTAAGCTTGAATGTATCGGTCTTTATATCCGGGAACGTTCTAAAAAATGCGTATATTGAAAATAATATGAACATTGCAGAATAAACAAAATAGACGTTTTTAAAGTTACCTGTGCTTTTTTCAACTAAAATTATTACGAACGGTGCAATTACTCCACCAAGTCCATACGCGCCATGAAAAAAACCGAAATTTGCTTTTTTACTTGTCGAAAGTAAAGTTGTTCCTCCTGTGAAGCCAAAACCCGTTGAAAGTCCAAATACAAACATTCCAAGGAGTGTTATATAGTAATTACTTCCGAACGCAACTGTGATTGTTCCGATAATTGTAAGAATGCTTCCAATTATCAATGAACGTTTGAGACCTAATTTATTTATGTATAGCCCTACTAAAATATTTGATAACACCGTGCCTGTTAATGAAAAAAATGGTAATAGTGAAGATGCAAAAGTTGATATCTCAAATAGTTCTTTAAAAGATTTCAAAAGTGGAGCCATCGAGTTCAAAACTAATGAGTATGAGAAGATAATAAACATAGGTAAGAGATTTTCCATTTATGCACCTCCTAATTTGTTTATTTCTATAATTTTTTTACTTTTTTCCTAGATTTATGAGTTTATAACTTGGTAAACCATTTTCAAATGGTGGATAAAATTCACCGGATATGAGTGGCAGCGCGTATTCAAAGAATTTATCGGTTACAGTATAGCCTTTGTAGAAATCTTTTGGTAACATCTTTGTTTGATCGGCAACTAAATTCAGTGGGACACTGCTATATTTAATTTGATAGGGATTATTTGACACTCGTTCCATAGTTACCATAACACCATAATTGTCTTCGAGTGCGTATCTTACAGCCATACGTCCACACATCTCTGCTTCTTCTATATCTGTCTTACTCGCTATATGTCTGCCACTCCTTTGTAGGTAATCTGGAATGGCTACGTGTGTTTTAAGACCCAGTTCTGACCTTACCATACCGGCTATTGTAAACCCAACTCCACCAAGTTGTCTATTTCCAAAGCTATCTGTGAAGCCCATATCGGAGACAAAAAATCCATCAGGGTATTTTAAACCTTCGGCTACGGCAATTGCACAGTATCCTTTTTCCGAGATAATTTTGTCCACAGTGCTTAGAAATTCATCTTTATTGAACGGTTTTTCGGGAAGGAGTATCACATCTGCACCTATTCCATTAATCCACCCAAGACCAGCAGCAGCAGCAAGCCAGCCCGCATGCCTTCCCATTATTTCCATTACGAAAACTTGTGTTGAGTCGACGTACATGCTTCTTAAATCGAGGGCGGCTTCCATCATCGATATCGCTATATATTTTGCGGCGGAGCCATAGCCAGGGCAATGGTCTGTATGGGGTAAATCGTTATCGATAGTTTTGGGGACACCAACTACCTTGAGTTCATAGCCTCTTTTTTGAGCTTCCATTTGAACACGCCAAGCTGTATCCATTGAATCGTTACCACCGTTATAGAAGAAATATCTTATTTCATTTTTTCTAAAAATCTCAAACAACTTTTCTATATCAGAATCATTTTTCATCTTTTTCCTGCAAGAACCAAAGGCACCAGCGGGAGTGTATTTGAGAAATTCGATATCAAGCTCACTAACATCCAAAAAATTTTCTTTTAGTATACCCGTCACACCATTGATTCCAACCAGTATCTCTATTCCATTCTTTCTTGCTTCATCAATTACACCGTACGCACTTGCATTGATTACGCTTGTAACTCCCCCAGACTGTGCGTATAAAGCTTTCATAAATACAATCCCCTCCTCTTTTGCTTCAATTATTTTCAATATCAATAACTTATAAAATATTTTACCATATTTTTCATTTTTCATCTCTAAAAGTTTTAGGTACTTGAAATTTCATAGTATTTATGATAAAATAACCACGCGTAGGAAAGTAAAAAATGCCGAGGTGGCGGAACTGGCAGACGCGGTTGACTCAAAATCAACAGGAGCTAGGCTCCGTGCGGGTTCAAGTCCCGCCCTCGGCACCAGTTAAAGAAGAAACGCGGTGGAATTTTCCACCGCGTTTTTTGTTTTACTTTCTAATAGTTTTTCAACTTATCCAAGCAATCTTAGTACGTTGGAACTGTTAACGTTTGATTGTGACAGCACACCTATCGTGGCTCGTGATTGTAACTGAGTTCTTATCCATTCCATAGTCGTACGAGCCATATCTGTTCCTGTTAAAATACTTACAGAGGAGGTGAGATTTATCATTGTTTCACTAAGATTTCTTGCAGCGCTTTCTAATCTGTTATTTACGGAACCTATGTAGTTACGTGTTGTAGAAACGTTAGATATAGCTTGATCAATAGCTTTTAATGCATTTTGAGCATTTTCTGTGCTGTTAAGATTTACACTTTCAAGCCCGAGAGACTTAATGTCCATGCTTGGGAGGGTGACCTTCATATTCTGACCTTCATTTGGTCCAAGTTGCACTTGCATATTTCTAATTTCACCACCAAGTACTCTTTGGTTATTATATTTTGTTTGTTCAACAACTTTGTTTATACCTTGTGATAGTTGCGTGAATTCTTTCTGCAAAGCACTTCTTTCCGAATCAGAAAGTGTGCCATTAGATGCCTGAATCGCTAATTCACGCATTCTTTGTAAATTTGAACTAATACTTTGTAAACCGCCTTCTGCGGTGTTCATCATGCCTATTGTATTGTACGTACTTACCATAGCTTCGCGATAGCCATTAACTTGCGAACGTATCCTCTCAGCTATGACGTTGGAAGATATATTTTGATTTAAAGGTATAGTTGATTGTGCTAAGCTTTGTTGTTGTGTGTTTTGTTGGGTTTGTAAATTTTGAAGATATCGAATTGCCCACATTCCAACGTTGTTATTAATACGCATAGGTCACACCTCCCAAAAACATGGACAAAAATGAGCTATTGAACAGTTTTTTAATCGGTTCATTATTTGTATTATTTTCTCGACTATAAATTTAGACAACATTAAGTTTAAAATCGTTCAATAATAAAAAAAGAAAGTGGCCCTTTTTAAAGGGCCACTTTCTAAAATGGTTAGAGATTATTTAATTTTCAAAATTAATATATCACTACCACCTAAGTTGTTTGTTGTATCATTATTTTTGGAGAATGTTGTGCCTAGTACAACTATCGATTTATCTTCTTCCACATATACGCTGTAAGAATAGTCTGCCAATGTTCCACCGTATGTTTTACTCCATCTGAGATTTCCATCGTTGTCGATATCAAGCACTAATATATCTACTCCACCTTTGTAATCATCGAACTTAGAGAGTGTATGACCAACTATTGCAAATCCACCATCTGGGAACTCTGCTACATTGTAAGCTATATCTTCTTCACTTCCACCGTATGTTTTTTGCCAAATTATGTTACCAAGCATATCAACCTTTACAACCCATACATCCCAATATCCAGCGTTCTTTTGTACATCTCCATCGACAGATGTTGTGTAACCAACGATTAACAAGTTCCCATCTTTTGTTTTGAGTATTTTTGCTACTTCATCTTGGTCACTACCACCATAAGCTTTGTTGAGAGTTATTTCTTTTAAGTCTTTCGTTACTTTGAACAACCAGATATCGGAACTACCATGGTTGTATGGTATATTTCCTTCGAGAGAGTATGTAACATTAGCAACAATATAGCCATCTTCGACTTCGATAATGTCTACGCCTTTATCTCTATCAAGACCACCGAATGTTTTACTTGCAAGCATTTCACCATCTTTATTGATTTTTAAAATCCATGTATCCCAAGTTCCGATATTTCCACCAGTGTCACCATTTACTGAATTTGTTGTTCCCACAACTAAGAAGTTACCATCGGATGTAGCTAAACCTTTTTGTGCTATATCATTACCAGTGCCACCGAAAAGTTTTGCCCATATTACGTTGCCTTGTTTATCAAGTTTTACAACGAGATAATCCCAACCACCTTTGTTCTTTTGATTTTCTATTTCAGAAGATAATGTGTAACCAACTACAATGTATCCTTCATCGTATTCAAATACATCTGTTCCTTCATCCCAACCAGTTCCACCTAAGACTTTCTTCCATTCAACCTCTAAATCTTTATTTAGTTTTACTACTAATATATCAGATTCACCTTTGAAACCTTCAACATCAGGTGATTGAGTGTTTCCAACAAGTATGTAACCACCATCAGATGTTTTTATCAGTCTCTTACCTGCATCGGACTTTGTTCCACCGATAGATAACTGTTTTTCAACTTTTGGTAAATTTGTCATGAATTTGAATTCGCTTTCAGTTTCTCCAAATACATTTCTCGCAACAACTTTCCATCTGTACCACGTTCCAAAGTGTAATTCTGGTAGTTTATATTCATTTTCACTCAAAGCGGCAATTTGTTCAAGAGACGTTGTTCCAAAGAACAAATCATACTCTTCTGCTCTTTCGCTCTGCCACTTCAGCGTAACATCTATAGGTACAATGCTTCCATCTTCTGGATAAATTGCGATTGGTTTTTCTGGAATTTGCCCAGTTGTAAATTTCCATATAGGCCCTTCTGTATTTCCAAATCTGTTTTTCGCGACAACTTTCCAATAGTATGTTGTGCCAAATAGTAAGTCGTATAATTCAACAGCGCTCTCTTTAATGTCTGCTTGATAGAGCTCAAGTTTGTCTTCAGCAAATCCTATGTAAAGGTCATAACTGTCCGCTTTTGAACTTTCCCATCTGAGGACAAGATTATTGAATTGATCAAGGGCACCATCGGTTGGTTCCGGGTTAAATGGTACAGCGGGCACGTTACCAATTGTAAATTTCCATACGGGACTTTCAATTTCACCAAATTTATTCTTTCCAACAACTTTCCAATAGTATGTTTTTCCAAGTTCAAGGTCTTTAAGTTCTAAGGTATTTGGTGTCGCATCTTGAGCAATGAGTTCTAATTCTTCCGGAGAAGTACCGAGGTACACATCGTATTTATCTGCGCATTCGAATTCCCATTCAAGAACTGGTGATTTCCAAACATCTTCCTCTCCGTCAAGAGGTTGAACTACACCTATAACAACAGGCGCTTTTCCTGTTTGGAACATCTCAACATCGCTTACATTTTCACCAAAATCATTTTTCGCAACAACTTTCCAGAAGAATGTTGTATCCATTGGTAAATCGTATGGTATTGTGTACTCTGCACTTGTTGTCGTGGCAACAAGTTCTAAATTATCGTATTCTTGACCAAGGTATAATTCATATTCGTTGGCATCTTCGCTTTCCCATCTGAATGTTGGTTGTATCCAAACTTTTTCACCCGTTGGTTCTTTAAGTACAGGTTTTGTTGGTACATCGCCTGTTGTGAATATCCATACTGGTCCCTCTGTTTCTCCATACGCATTCTTTGCAACAACTTTCCAATAATATGTTGTACCTAACTTTAGATTGGGTAAATCGTATTCTGGTTCTAATACGGTAGCTAAAAGCTCTAACTGATCTGGCCTTTCACCTAAATAAATATCAAAACTTGCAGCTTTTTCAGATTCCCACATTAAGGTTGGTTGTATCCAAACTTTGGCAGCACCATCGTATGGCACAGGAGTCGCTGGGGCAGTTGGGGCGTCACCTATTCTGAAACTGAAGACAGGGCTTTCCACTTCGCCAAATGCATTTTTAGCAACAATTTTCCATTGATAAGTTGTACTTGGCTTAAGTCCCTCTAATGTATATTGTTTGTCAAAGTAATTCTTTTCTTTAATTTCCAAATTGCCTTCTTCACCGAAATAGATATCGTAAGCTTTTGCACGGAGCGAATCCCACTTGAGGGTTACAGTTGGTAAAACATCTTTTTCACCATCGGATGGCTCGATTGATGCAATCTCCCCAGGAATAAATTCTGAATTTTGAAAATCGAGTAAAGCGTTTACAAGCACGCCTCCTGTTCCAATTATTACTTTAAGAGGTATACTAGCGAGAGATATTTTATCTCTAACTACTTCGACGCCATCTTCTCTTCCATATGCGACTATTCTTTCATTTTTGTTGTCAACAAGTCCAAGGACTTTAACTATTACGTTGTATTTTCCAGCTTTTAATTTTGTAATCAAGCCGGTAGCTTGTCCTGTTTCACGATCGTAGTTAAGTTCAAATGGTCCTTCAACAATTTCCTGATTAAAAATCTCGACTGTTGCTCGCGTGATCCAAATGCCCATTTCCTTTAACTCTTTATCTAACTGAGACATAGAAAGTGAATATTCTTCATATTCACCCGGAGGTAGTATTGGTTCAACTATAGGTGCGTACTTTTGTAAGATTTGGTTAATTGCGTCTGATAGATTAGCATCAGGTTTCTCTAAAAGAGCTTTTAACTCGTAATATAACTTTGCTAATGGTGTTGTTTGAATTGTTTGACTAAAAGATAAAGCCGCGAAGTTTATTAGCATCAAAACTACCAGAAAAAATACGGAAAATCTCTTCATAAATGTTCCCCCCTCCTAATAGATAGATGTATTATACTTAATACACATTAAATCTTATCATTAGACTTAATTATCAAACTCAAAATCTAATTAATACATATTAATACTTAACCAAACTTACAAATAACCAATTTTATTATACCACATTAAATGTTAAATAATGCAACATATTTTTAAAGAAGATAGAAAATTTTCCAAAATTCAGTTCTGGTGAACTTTTCGATTTTCACGGCATTTTTTTTGAATTTTATAAAAAAAGTTCTGGAATTTGGTATTTTTATGAAGATGGAATGTAAATATTTTCATAAATATAATTATGTCAGCCCTATGGGCAATACATTGGCAAAAGGAGGGGATTTTATGAAAAAGGTTTTCATGACATTGTTATTGGTAGCAGTTTTCTCGACTTTGGTACTTTCTGACGTAGTTTACAAAAGAGATGAGACGTTGTACGCTGGAGGAGGTATGTGGGCACCACCATCAAACTGGAACCCTATTACTCCTTGGAATGCTGTTACTGGTACTGTTGGGCTAATCTATGAAACTCTTTACGGTTACGACCCACTGAAAGACGAAATGATTCCATGGCTTGCTGAAAGCGGAAAGTGGACATCAAAGAACACTTACGAGATTAAACTAAGAAAAGGAGTTACATGGCACGATGGTAAACCATTTACATCAAAAGATGTAAAATTTACATTTGAGATTGCAAAACAAATACCAGAGATTTCCTACAGCCCAGTTTGGACATGGCTTGCGAAGGTTGATACTCCAGATGATTACACTGTTGTTTTCACATTCTCATCTCCAAGATACCACGAATGGGCATACCAACTTTACCAGCTTCCAATTATCCCAGAACACATTTGGTCAAAGCGCTCAAAAGATGAAATATTAAGTGGAGCAAATGAAAAAGCGATAGGAACAGGGCCTTATATGTTTGAAACTTACAGTGACGACAGAATGGTTTACCTCAGAAATGATAATTGGTGGGGTAACAAAGTTTTTGGGCAACCAAAGCCAAAGAGAGTTGTTTATTTGAGAGTTCTTAGTAACAACGTTGCACTTGGAATGATAATGAAAGGTGAACTTGATATATCGAACTTCTTCCTTCCTGGTGTGCCGACACTTAAGAAAACTTACAGTGATATTCATACATGGTTTGACAAAGAACCTTACATGTTGTCAGACAACACAGCTTACTTGTTCATTAATACAACAAAGAAACCTCTGAATGATCCAAACTTCAGAAGAGCAATAGCATTTGCAATTGATCCAACAGTTATAGCGAAAACAGTATTTGAAGGTCAGGTCCTTCCATCTAATTCTATTGGTTTCTTACCAATTAAGGGTTGGATGAAATATTACCCAGAAAATGCCGTAAAACAATACGGATTTAGATACGACACAAAGACGGCAAAAGATCTTCTTGATAAGGCAGGGTACAAAGATGTTAACAAAGACGGATATAGAGAGGCACCAGATGGTAGCAAATTCAAAGTTGAAATAATTGTTCCATATGGTTGGACAGATTGGATGGAATCAATCAAAATAATTGCTTCTCAGCTTAGGATGGTTGGAATTAATGCAGAAGCAAAATTCCCAGATTACAGCAAATACTGGGAAGATTTGACAACAGGAAAGTTTGATATGGCAATCAACAACTTCAACAGTCAGATGACGGTTTCACCATGGACAATGTTTAATTGGTTATTCAATTCTAACATAAGTGACAATATGTACAATGGAAACTTCGGTAAATATAAAAATCAAAAACTCTTCGATTTGATTACACAACTTAACTCAACACCAATGGAAGATATAGCTGCAAACAAGAAAGTATTGGAGCAAATCGCTGAAATTTTCTTAAAAGAAATGCCTGCTATTCCTCTTTGGTACAACGGTATGTGGTTCCAAGCAAGTACGCAAGTATGGAAGAACTGGCCAAGTGAGAAAAAACCATATGCATATCCAGTTACATGGGGTGGAAGATGGCAGACTGGTGGAGTGTTAATGCTTATAGGAATTACCAATAAATAATATTACGGCATAATTTACAATCAATCTAAGAGGTGTAAGAGATGAAAAAGTATTTAAGAACAAAAATATTAGTCTACATTCTTACTTTTATTTTCGCAGTTACTATAGATTGGTTGATTCCCAGGCTCATGCCTGGGAATCCCATTCTTGTTTTAGTTTCGAGGTTCTCAGGTTTGCCAGAATCTGCAAGAGTAATGTACAGTTATTTAACTAAAGCGTTTGGTTTAGATTTGCCGATGTGGAAACAATACATAAATTTCTGGGTGGCTCTATTTAAAGGAGACCTTGGAATAAGTATATACCTTTATCCGAAACCAGTTTTGGATATCCTCAAAAGTGCGCTTCCTTATTCTTTAAGTATCCTAATTCCAGCTATTTTGCTGAGTTGGTTTGTAGGCAACAATCTTGGAGCTATCGCTGCCAGACGAAAAAAATTAGACTCGATTATGCTTCCAATAATGTACTTTTTAACTGGTGCACCTTATTTATGGTTTGGTATTTTACTCGCTTACTTTTTAGGATTCTTGTTAGGATGGTTTCCAATATCTGGTGCTTATAGTTTTTCCTTGAGACCTCATCTTTCTTGGCTTTTCATAGGGGACTATCTAAAACATTGGTTTTTACCATTTTTCTCACTTTTCATAGTACAACTTGGTGGTTGGGCAATAGGAATGAGAAACATGATAATTTATGAACTTGAGAATAATTATGTACGATACTTAGAAACTTTAGGTGTTAAAAGAAATTTGATAAGAAAGTACGCTTTTAGGAACGCAATACTTCCACAAGTTACCGGTTTGGCGTTGCAACTTGGAACTGTTATAGCTGGCCAAGTTACCACAGAGGTCGTTTTTTCATATCCTGGAATAGGGTACGTGCTAACGCAGGGAATACTCAATCAGGATTACTTCCTTATTCAGGGTTGTTTCCTTTTCATAATAATAGGAGTTTTGGTTGCTAATTTTACTGTTGACTTGATATATATGGTTCTTGATCCAAGAGTTAGATATTCTTACGGTGGTGAGATTTGATGAGGGAAATATTGTTTTTTGCATTTAGAAATAATAAACTCAGAATAGGGCTTTCGGTAATTTTGTTTTTCTTGCTCCTTGGACTTTTTGGGCCTTACATATCAAAATATAAAGATCCTCTTGATTACGTTGGGATGGGTTCACAACCTCCCAGTAAAGAACATTGGCTCGGTACAACAACTTTTGGCCAAGATGTGTTTACACAGTTAGTTTATGGCCTTAGGTCTTCTTTTTTTGTTGGGCTTGTTGGTGGTGGGTTAGCGACGTTGATAGGGATAATTATAGGTTTTTTTGCAGGTTATGAAGGTGGAATAATAGATGAACTTTTGATGATGCTAACAAATATATTACTTGTTGTCCCAACCCTTGCTCTATTGATAATAGTCGCGTCATATCTTCCATACAGAGGTATTTTAATACAGAGCATAATCATAGGCTTTACAGCATGGCCTTGGACTGCTAGGGCGGTTAGAGCTCAAACACTTTCGTTAAAAGCTCGTGAATTTGTAAACCTTGCGAGAATAACTGGAAGGTCTCATTTAAAGATAATCTTATATGAAATAATGCCCAATATGCTTTCATACATCTTTATGGTTTTTATCTTGCAATTCGGTGGAGCGATACTTGCGGCCGTTGGTTTAGACTTTATAGGTTTAGGACCAACAAGGGGTATTTCACTTGGTTTAATGATGCAAAATGCTGTTTTGTGGAACGCAATTCAACTTGGAATGTGGTGGTGGGCAATTCCTCCGGGATTAGTTATAACACTTGTCGTGGGCGCACTTTACTTTATGAACACAGGGCTTGATGAGGTATTTAATCCTAAGTTGAGAGAAATGTAATAAATAAAGAGATTTACGAATCTTAAGGAGTTGATAAATAAGATGTTGGAGGTCAAAAATTTAAAGATATACTATAAAACTCTTAAGGGTTATGTGAAAGCTCTCGATGATGTGACTTTCGATGTTAAAGATGGGGAGCTATTAGGAGTTGCAGGTGAATCAGGATGTGGAAAATCAACGCTTGTCAATAGCTTAACACTATTGAAACCACCTATGAATTATTTTGGTGGAAATGTGTACTTAGACTCTGAGCCCCTACCAATAAACGATTTCGAAAAAATGAATGATTTTAGATTTAAGAAAATTTCTATAATCCCGCAGTATGCTATGGATGCCCTTAACCCAACAAGGAAGATAGGTGTATACATTAGAGAAATTCTTGAAAGTAGAAATATTAATTACGAAAGTATTGAAGATACTCTAATGGAACGGTTGAGATATGTTAAACTTCCAGAAAGAATCCTAAAAATGTATCCAATCGAACTTTCTGGAGGAATGAAACAGAGACTTGTTATGGTAATTAGCACTCTACTTAACCCTTCTTTGCTTATCGCTGATGAAATCACATCTGCATTGGATGTATCTACTCAAAAGTCTGTTTGTTTAATGATTAAAGGTTTCAAAGATCAGCAAATCGTTAAATCCCTTATATTTGTTACTCACGATTTGTCAGTGCTCTATCAAATAGCTGATAGGATTATGGTCATGTACGCAGGAAAAGTTGCCGAAATCGGGACAACACAACAACTCATAGAAAATCCGGTACATCCATATACAAAAATGCTCTTATCATCTCTTCCCGAAGTTGGAGTAAGGTATACTGAAAACAAACTAAAGGGTATACCAGGTCAACCACCTCAATTGTTAAATCCACCAGAGGGTTGTAGATTCAAAGACAGATGTCCACTTCGCACAAAAGAATGTGATGAAGAACCACCGATGGTGGAAATTGAAGAAGGGCACGTAGCTTATTGTTGGAAGGTGAAATCCAATGCTTGAAGTAGTCAATTTGACAAAAGCTTACAATATAGGAGCGTTTGGGAAAGAGAAATTTTATGCAGTTGATAATGTGTCTTTTAAAATTGAAGATAACGAAATAGTTTCGTTAATAGGTGAAAGTGGTAGTGGAAAGACTACCATTGGAAAGCTTATATTACGTCTTACAAAACCAACTTCCGGGAAAATTATTTACAATGGTACCGATATTTCAACATTTAAAAATATTAAGGGATACTATAGGTATGTTCAAGGAATTTTTCAAGATCCATTTAGTTCGTACAATCCAATTTTTAAAATTGATAGAATATTTGAAATGGTAAGGGAAGAATTTTATCCGTCTGAAAATCGCGATAAATGGATGGGAAAAGTTGAAAGCACTATAAAAGATATTGGATTGAACCCAAAAGAGATAATTGGAAAGTTCCCACATCAACTGAGTGGTGGACAACTTCAAAGGTTGCTTATCGCTCGTGCATTACTTATGAACGCAAAATTTTTGGTTGCTGATGAGATTATAAGTATGTTAGATGCTTCAACAAGGATAGATATCTTGAATCTTTTGATAGGTCTAAAAGAGAAGGGTTTGTCTGTTTTATTTATTACTCATGACCTTTCGTTAGGTTACTATACAAGTGACAAGACAATAATATTATACCGTGGATCGATAATGGAGTATGGAGACACAGTAAAAGTTTTCAATAACCCATTGCATCCTTACACCAAAATGCTACTTGAGTCCGTTCCAACAACACATAAGAAATGGACAAGGGAAGAATTAATAGCTGAAAGCAGAAGAACTCCGCCAGGATATTGTAAATACTATGATAGATGTCCTTTGGGTGATAGTGCTTGTAAGAATGTAGAATTACGTCAAGTTGAAGATAATCATTTTGTTGCATGCACAAAAATTTAAGTAATTGATTAACTAATTGTCCTAAAAAATTGGTGAAAGAGGTGGTTGATGATGTTTCCAAAAGATTTTTTATTTGGTGTTTCGATGTCAGGGTTCCAGTTTGAGATGGGAAATCCTCAAGACGTAGAGGAAGTTGATCCAAATACAGATTGGTATATTTGGGTAAGGTATATCGGAAATCTTGTAAATGGAGTTGTAAGTGGGGACTTGCCTGAAAATGGTTCATGGTACTGGAAGCAGTACGGCAAAGTCCACCAATTAGCTGCCGATTTTGGGATGGATGTAATACGAATAGGAACCGAGTGGTCGAGGATTTTCCCAGCTAGTACGCAAAATGTTGAGTACGGCTCACCGGATATGCTCGAAAAATTGGATAAATTAGCAAACCAAAAAGCGGTAAGTCATTACAGGAAAATAATGGAGGATATAAAAGCAAAGGGGTTAAAATTGTTCGTTAACCTTTACCACTTTACTTTACCTATTTGGTTGCACGACCCTATAGCTGTTCACAAAGGTGAGAAGACAGATAAACTTGGTTGGATTTCTGATGCTACACCTATCGAGTTTGCGAAGTATGCAGAGTACATGGCATGGAAATTTGCCGATATAGTTGATATGTGGGCCTCTATGAACGAACCACACGTTGTAAGTCAGCTTGGATATTTTGCAATAAATGCGGGATTTCCACCAAGTTATTTTAATCCTTCATGGTATATCAAAAGTTTAGAAAACGAAGCGAAAGCACATAACTTAGCTTATGATGCTATAAAAAAGTATACAAATAATCTTGTTGGAGTTATATACTCTTTTACATGGTACGATACTGTTAATAAAGACGACAAGGAATCTTTTGAAAATGCTATGGATCTCACAAATTGGCGATTTATAGACATGGTAAAAGATAAAACTGATTACATAGGTGTAAATTATTACACAAGAGCGGTTATCGATAGACTTCCCACCACTATTGACTTTGGCGAATTTAAAATGAATTGGTATACTTTGAGAGGTTACGGTTATTCTTGCGAAGAGGGAGGATTCGCACTCTCCGGAAGGCCGGCAAGCGAATTTGGATGGGAAATATACCCTGAAGGGCTGTACAATATTTTGATACATGTTTATAATAGATACAAAAAAGATATTTATGTTACGGAGAACGGTATAGCTGATTCAAAGGATAAATACAGAAGTCTTTTTATCATATCGCATCTTTATGCTATAGAAAAAGCATTAAACGAAGGAATACCAATAAAAGGTTATTTACACTGGTCGATTATAGACAATTTCGAATGGGCGAAAGGCTACAGTAAAAGATTTGGACTTGCTCACACGGATTTGTCAACCAAAAAATATATACCTAGACCTTCTATGTACATTTTTAGAGAGATAATAAAGGAAAAGTCTATTGACAAATTCAAAGGTTACGACCCTTATAACTTGATGAAATTCTGAGGAGAGAATATAAAAGAGGTGGAATGTCCATATGGTAACAATCAAAGACGTAGCAAGAGAAGCAGGAGTTTCTATAGCAACGGTTTCGAGGGTCATAAATGGCTTCAGTAACGTAAATGAAGAGACAAGAAAGAAAGTCTTGCGGGCGATAAAATCACTTGGTTACAAGCCGATGCCTTCACTTAGGAAGGCATCGGAACTTCTTTATACTATAGGGGTTTTATTACCAAATTTAAAGGGCGATCATTACAACGAAATACTTATGGCTATAGAAGATTACGCAAAGAGAAATGATTTCGAAGTGATGGTCTCGGTTCCTAATATGCTTCCAGAAGAGGAAAAGCATGTTTTGGATCAGTACTTTAAAAGAAAGATCGATGGGATAATTTTGTGTGAGTTATTTGGAGGTATTGAGTATCTCAAACCTTTCATAAACAGTGGAATACCAATTGTAGCACTCGATTACTATATAGAAGAGGTGGTTTGCGATTCTGTAAATATAGATAATTTAACTGGTGCGATGAACGCTATGAAATATCTGTACAAAATGGGACACAGAAAGATACTTTATGTAAGGGGGCCACAATATTCGCCGGCTTCAAGAAATAGGGAAAAAGGTATTAAAAAGTTCTTAGACAGGCACAAAGATGTTGAAGTGTTTTTTAGTGAGCACGAAGGATTTAATCCTGAGGATGGATATCAATCTGTAAGTGAATTTTTGAAGAAAAAAGGAAAATTGTTTACAGCCGTTTTTTCTGTAAATGATTGGTCAGCGATAGGAGCGATTAGAGCGTTAAAGGAAAATGGGTTAGAAATACCAGAAGATGTTTCAATTATCGGTTATGATGATGCACCGTATTCTGAATATCTTTACCCACCGCTGACAACCATCCGGCAACCGCGTTGGGAAATGGGGCAGATGGCAGCTCAATTGCTAATCGATAGAATTCTTGGTAAAGGTCCTAAGATTGCAAGAAACGTTATTTTACCAACTCAATTGATTGAAAGGCAGTCTGTCAAGAAAATTGAGTAAAGAAGGTGGAATAATGAATAAAAAGATATTGAGTGTTTTACTTGGTTTCGCTTTAATTTTTCTCATGAATGGTAATTGCAAAGCTGACCAAAGTGTGAGTAATGTCGATAAAAGTAGTGCTTTTGAATATAATAAAATGATTGGACATGGGATAAACCTGGGAAATGCTTTAGAAGCCCCTGTAGAAGGTTCTTGGGGAGTTTATATTGAAGATGAATATTTTAAAATAATAAAAGAAAGAGGTTTTGATTCTGTAAGAATTCCTATCAGATGGTCTGCCCATATTTCTGAGGAATATCCTTACGAAATTGATAAGTTCTTTTTAGACAGAGTTAGACATGTTGTCGATGTTGCATTGAGGAATGATTTGGTTGTAATAATCAATTGTCACCATTTCGAGGAATTGTATCAAGACCCTGATAAGTATGGTCCAGTATTAGTTGAAGTTTGGAAACAAATTGCCCAAGCTTTTAAAGATTATCCAGACAAATTGTTCTTTGAAATATTTAACGAACCAGCTCAAAATTTGACTCCGACTAAGTGGAATGAGCTTTATCCAAAAGTTTTAGGTGAAATTCGAAAAACGAATCCATCAAGAATTGTAATTATAGACGTTCCAAATTGGTCGAACTATAGCTACGTAAGAGAGTTAAAGCTTGTTGATGATAAAAATATAATTGTTTCATTCCATTATTACGAACCTTTTAATTTTACTCACCAAGGTGCTGAATGGGTTAGTCCAACGCTTCCAATTGGCGTTAAATGGGAAGGAAAAGATTGGGAAGTTGAGCAAATTAGGAATCATTTCAAATATGTTAGTGAGTGGGCAAAGAAAAACAATGTTCCGATATTTTTAGGTGAGTTTGGCGCATATTCAAAAGCAGATATGGAATCACGGGTGAAATGGACCAAAACAGTTAGGAGAATCGCTGAAGAATTCGGATTTTCGCTTGCATATTGGGAATTTTGTGCAGGGTTTGGATTGTATGATAGATGGGCAAAAACATGGATAGAACCTCTTACTACCTCTGCACTTGGAAAATAAACAATTAAAATACTAAGAAACGAAGGTAAAATGAAAGTGGCGGTTAAAAACCGCCACTTTCTTGTTCTTTTAATTATTTTAAAATATTTTATCCTAATGCCCTTGGGTCAAAAGCGTCTCTTAAACCGTCACCAACGAAGTTAAATGCAAGAACCACTATGAATATGAATGCACCTGGAATAAGTAGCCACGGGGCTTTTTCTAGTATGTATACATCTTGAGCAGCTGTAAGCATATTACCCCATGAAGCAGAAGGCTCTCTTATACCAAGTCCGAGGTATGAAAGACCTGCCTCACCAAGGATATATCCAGGTATAGAGAGTGTGGAACTTACGATTATATACGTTGCAAGGTTTGGAATTATATGTCTCCACATGATGCGCATATCTGGGAAGCCAAGCGCGATAGCTGCCTCTACATATTCCCTTTGTCTTTCTGCTAGTATTTGACCCCTGATAATCCTTGCTCTTCCAGGCCAACCCAAGAATGCAAGTATGAATATCAACAACATGTATATTTGCGAGCTTGGCAAATCAATTGGTAACAACGCGCGTAACATAAGAAGCAGATAAAAACCAGGAATAGCCATTAAAATTTCACAAAATCTCATGATTATTTCATCTACAAGTCCGCCGTAGAAACCTGCGAGCGCCCCGAAGAAGAGTGACAATACAAGTGTAACAAACAAACCGATGAAACCTATTGTTAGCGATACGCGTGATGCAAATATAATTCTACTCCAGACATCTCTACCGTACCTATCCGAACCAAAGATGTTGAGAGAAACATACTCGTTGTTATCGTAGTTATCGACACCGAAAAGATGATAGTGAAGTGGGATTATCCAGAATAGATAACCTACACGTTCTGGGTCAGTTCTGTCTGGACCCCAAGATTTAACAAAGAATTTAACTGGATAGTATTTGTAATCGTAAGAAACAATTTTAGCCTCATCAAGTGAAATTTCATGTTCATTGAATTCTTCATCGTAGTATTTTATACCTATAACTTCTTGCTCTATTCTTATTGCTGTGAGTCTTTCCATAGCTTCTTGTTCGTCTACAGCATAAAATCCTATCTTCCAACCTTCATTTTGTGCAACAACTGATCTTGCAGTTCTTGAGGTTGTTTCCCTAATGTTTTTACCTTTTTCAATTAGCGAATTATCAACACCAAAAACAAGTTTCTCAATCTCTTCCGTTTCGTCTGAATACTGTTTCCATTCACCATCTATTTTCGCGTATTTTATAGTTCTTACAACAAGCTTTATTGAATTTGCTAGTGCAAATTGTTCATCCAACTTCCTGCCCTTTGGTAAGTATTTTGGGACAATTGTACCGTCATCTTTAACCTCAACGACGTTTTTGTCTATTATAGCTAATTCTCTTCCATCGCTGTATTTTACTTTGATTCTACTTGGGAAGAGCATAGATTTAAAATTCTGTGTAAAATCTAAACTATCGATGTAACTAATTTCTGGCAGAACGTAAGGCGCCATCTTCGTTTTTAAATCTGCAACTTCGTATTTTGAAAGCACTGTTGTTGGCTTTTTCAAAGAATGGTTCAAATTTTGCTGAAAAGGATTGTACGGAGCGAGAAAATCCGCAAAAATCATTGCAATGTACATTACTATAAGTACCCACATTCCAAACATAGCCAACTTATTCTTCTTAAAAGCACGCCACATTAACTGCCCACGCGATAGATAAACATCTTCAAAGTCTACAGTTCCTGAGTCTTCATTAGAAACATTTTGACTTTGTGCCGAATTTAGTTCATTTTTAAGTTTTTTCTTTTCACTCATTTCATCAGGCCCTCCTTATTCGTATCTAATTCTTGGATCAACTGCTGCGAGGAGTATATCACCAACGAGGTTACCGATTATAAGTAAAACTGTACTAATTACTGTACTTGCCATAACAACGTAATAATCTTTTTGTAGAAGGGCTTGATAGGTTAACCTTCCAAGTCCAGGCCAGGAGAAGATTGTTTCTGTAATAACTGCACCACTGAGTAATCCTGCTAAACTACCACCAAACATCGTAACAAGAGGGTTAATAGCATTTCGCAATGCATGTTTATATATAACAACCCTTTCGGGCATTCCTTTCGCTCTTGCAAATTCTACGTAATCTTCATTAAGAACATCAAGAAGAGTACCTCTTTGGTATCTCATTAAACCGGCAAAACCACCAAACGTAAGTGTAAAAGCGGGTAATTGCAACCTCCAAAAAATATCTTTAAATGCATTCCAGACATCGAGTCGGGATGTTTCGGGGCTGTACATTCCACCTATTGGGAACCAGCCTGTTCTTGCGGCCATGTAAAGTAAAACAAGCGCAAGGAAAAATCCGGGAAGTGCTAATCCGCTAAATGCTATAACTGTTAGTATTTTATCTGTAAGAGTATATTTTTTTAACGCTGAAACTACACCTAAGACAACACCGATTATCCATGAAATAACAAATGAATAAAGTGATAGTACAAAAGTTCCAAGTAGCCTTTCGGATATAAGACTTGCTACAGTACGTCTATAGTAGAAAGAATAGCCAAAATCGAGTTTAAGTAATTTTCCAAACCAGTAAAAATATTGTACTACTGCTGGTTTATCAAGCCCAAGTTCTTTTTCCATAGCTTGCAATGTCTCCTTTGAGACAGAAGGGTCAAGCCTGTATTGATCTAAAAAGTCACCAGGGGATAGTTGCATGAGGGTAAAAACGATTACTGTTATTATCCATAACTCTGGTAGAAGTATTATGAGCCTACGTGCTATGTACTTAATCAACCCTATTCACCTCCGAAGGTTATTAAAAATACTCAATTAACAAAAAACATGATTATTATTAATAAACGCGGGGCGGGATGCCCCGCGGTTGTAATGTTTTAATAAAGTTTAAAATTTAAATATTATTCTTCTTTGTAGAGCCAGTCAAGGTTCCATGTTGTTCCGCCTAAGAGTGTTATTTTAACATTCTTAATTGTATTTCTCCATGCAAAGAGTCTTAAGCTGTTAACTGTGTAAATAAGTGGTATATTTTCAGATGCGAGTTTTTGGTATTTTGCCCAGTAGTCTTTCACAACATTTTCGTCGAGTATTCTAACGTTTTCTTTGAATATCTTATCTATTTCTTTTTCAAAATCTGGTACCCAGTAAATTTTTGGATCAACCCAGTCTGCATTTTCTGGTGAGAGGTTCCAGAAGTGTAACGAACCGTCAAGTGCCCATACGTTTCTTCCACCTTGTGGTTCATCTCCACCTGTTAGACCAATGATTATAGCATCCCAGTCACCAACGTTAAGCATTCTGTTAATAAGTGTGTTGAAATCACCAGGTACGAATGTGATATCCATACCAAGTTGTTTGAGAGCTGCGGTTATAATGTTACCCATACCTTCACGGACTGTGTTTCCAGCATTTGTTTCGATTGTGAATTTGACTGGTCTACCTTTGCTGTCTATAAGTCTTCCATTTTTATCCCAGCTGAATCCACCAAGTTTAAGTTCTGCTCTTGCTTTATTTAAATCGTATGGATATTTTACTGTGACTTTTTCGTTGTAGAATGGTGAAGCCATTGAAACTGGTGACCATTGTTCAATTGCAAGACCGTTGAAGAGTGTATCAATCATCTTTTTCTTATCCATTGCGTAAGCGACTGCTTTTCTGAAGTGCACGTTCCTGAACCAGTCTCTCTTTGCCTGGTCTTTGTTGTTCCAGTTGAATGTTATGAATAGTGTACCATATGCTGGACCATATGAGAGAACGGTTATGTTGAATTTCTTTTCGTTTTCTTTAAAGTAGTTAAATTCTGTACCTCTTGGTGAGTAAATATCAACTTCTCCTTTTTCAAATGCCAATTTTTGTGCATCTTGTGAAGATATAATTTTGTAAACTACTTCTTTCAAATATGGCAATTGTGTTCCGTTCTTATCTTTCTTCCAGTAATTCGGGTTTGCTACAAATCTTACGTATTGGTCTGGTACATACTCTACTGGAATGAATGGCCCTAAACCAACAATTTCTTTCTTATTGATTGAATCGACTGTCCAGAATTCTGCGAATTTTTTGTTTTTAACCCAGCTTTCGGCCTTGTGTTTTGGGAATATGTACATTCCGCCAAGGTATCTGAGAGCAAGTCTAAATGGTTCTGGATAGTACATTTTAACTGTGTAATCGTTTATCTTTGTTGCTTTTGGTAAGTAACCATTTGTACTCTTTATGACATCTTTGAATGAACTTGGGATATCTGGGTTTGTGTAAATATCGTTGAGTGTGAAGACAACATCATCTGCTGTGAATGGTGTACCATCACTCCACTTTACACCTTTTCTAAGGTACCATATAATTTCCATACCGCCATCTTTTGTTAGACGTGGACCATCCCATTTTTCCGCGAGTGCTGGATAGAACTTACCGTCTCTCGCATCTCTTTCGATAAGTGTTCCACCCCAGCTCATGAACATGGCAATGACATCAGAAGAACTTGTTTCTTTGGACACTGTGTCGTTAACTGTTCTTGGACCACTAAGTGTTGGAAGAATGAGTGTCCCACCTTTTTTACCAGTTGCATCTGCACCAATGTAAGTGTTAGCAAAAGCGAAGAATACAAATAAAGAAACAAGAAGCGTTACGAGAACCTTCTTCATACCTACACCTCCCTTTTATCTACCAGGAAGCACGAAACCTGGTGATTTGAAGAAACTGATTTCATTTGTGGATATTCTTTGTCACATATATCCATTTTAAATGGGCACCTTGGATGGAAGAAACAGCCACTTGGTCTTGCTATTGGGCTTGGTACATTACCTGTTAATATTATACGTTTTCTCTTCTTTTCTATTGCAGGGTCTGGAATTGGTGATGCTGATAATAACGCTTTTGTATATGGATGAATAGGATTGTCAAATACTTCATTTACATCTCCCATTTCCACAATTTTTCCAAGGTACATAACAGCAACGTTGTTACTAATAAATCTAACGAGTGCAAGGTTATGTGAGATAAATACATATGTTAATCCAAGCTCTTGTTGGAACTTCAAGAGCAAATTTACTATTTGTGCTTGAACAGACACATCAAGTGCAGAAGTTGGTTCATCAAGGTATATTATCTCTGGGTCAACGCTAAGAGCACGTGCGATAGCAATTCTTTGTTTTTGCCCACCACTAAATTGGTGTGGATATCTATCCATATGAAATGCTTTTAAACCAACCATCTTCAAAAGTTCAACCGCTTTTTCGTTTGCTTCTTGTTGATTTTGAACAATTTTGTGGAAGAGCATCGGTTCCGTAAGAATTTGTCCAACTGTCATTCTTGGATTAAGAGAACCAATAGGGTTTTGGAAAACTATTTGCATTTTTCTTCTAAATGGTAGAAGCTCTTCTCTTGACATTTTTGAAATATCCGTACCAAGGACTTCTATTTTTCCATCTGTTGGATCAATCAATCTTAGCATTACTCTTGCAGTTGTAGTCTTTCCACAACCAGATTCTCCAACCAATGCGAATGTTTCCCCACGCTTTACTTCAAATGAAACATCGTCAACTGCTTTAACATCAGCAACATGTTTCTTCATTAGAAATCCTTTGTATATGGGAAAGTATTTTTTTAGGTTTTCTACTTTAATTATTACTTCGTTATTTTTTTTATCAGGCATTTACATCCCCTCCGGCTTCTACTGGGTTAAAGCATCTTACAAAATGTCCTGGTTCTAATTCTTCAAATTTTGGTAGTTCTTTAGTACATTTATCTAATCTTCTTTGGCACCTTGGTGCAAATGGACATACGTCGGGAACATCTATCATTCTTGGCGGTTGTCCGGGTATCGCTTCAATTTTATCTTGTTTTATATCAACACGTGGTATTGATTTAAGAAGCATATTTGTGTAAGGATGCATCGGTTTGTGGAAGATATCTTCAGCTGGACCAAGTTCCATCTGTCTTCCACCGTACATGACCATAACCCTGTCAGCCATAGCAGATATAACCCCAAGGTCGTGAGTTATGAATAGCGTTCCTGTTTTTAATTCTTTTTGTAAATCTTTCATAAGTTCAAGGACTTGTGCTTGTATTGTAACGTCCAAAGCCGTTGTTGGCTCATCAGCTATAAGTATTTTTGGATTACATGAAAGTGCTATAGCAATTACCACACGTTGTTTCATTCCACCGCTGAACTCAAATGGGTATGAATTCATTCGTTTTTCAGGTTCGGGTATTTGAACTTTTTCAAGCATCTCGACAGCAAGCTTCCAAGCAGTTGGTCTATCGACATCTTGATGTTGCATAATCGTTTCTATAAGCTGGTCACCTATTGTATATAACGGGTTAAGTGATGTCAACGGGTCTTGGAATATCATTGAAATTTCTTTACCTCTTATTTGTGTCAATTCATCTTCGCTCATTTTAACTATGTCTTCTTCTTTACCACGGCCTCTATATATAACTTGACCTTGGACAATTTTACCAGGATGATGGATAAGTCTCATAATACTTCTAACTGTTATACTCTTTCCTGATCCGGTTTCGCCAACTATCCCAAGAACCTCATTTTCGGAAAGTTCAAAGGAAACATCGTTAACAGCTTTTAATACCCCTTCTTCTAAGTAAAACCAGGTACTAAGGTTTCTAACGCTGAGTATCGATTCCAAAACTACCAAGCCTCCTTATATAATTATATGATATTAGCGAAGAAATTAAAAAATATCTGGTTCAAATTTTTTTATCTATATCTTTAGTATATTTTAATACTAGCTTCTTAAGCGACACATTTTACCTCTTTTTATTATATCATATTAATTTTAACTAAATCAACTTTACTTTTTTCAAATATAACATAAAATTTGAGATTTCTAATTTCCTAATTTCATTGTTTTTCGTTTTCCTTAAGTATGCCAGCCTAATTACAAAAAAATTCAATATAATTTAGAGTAATTCTTTGTTTAGATATTTTAAGAGCGTCATTACTTTCAGCGAGTATTCTTCCCTTAACGGTGATATATTACCGTAGTTGCTGAGTAATTCTTCCTCAAAAATTGGAATTTTAATAGTCCCAGAGGAATGGATTATCTCAATAAAATTAACTTTTGCTGCAGCATCACCCATTGATGAAGAAAAAAATATTCTATCTTGAGAGAGGTTTGCGGAAACAATGTTTGATAAATGGACTAAATAATAACCTGATATACGGTACTCTTTTGAGTTTATACTAACTTCGGCTTCTATAATGTAAAGAATATCATTTTTAATTGTAAATGAAACTAAGTAGATTGGTATAAAAATTTTTGGAATACCTTTCACTGATTTTACATAAAATTCCTGGTTCATCCAAGGTCTAAAGGATACAAAGTCAGCTATCAATTTACCATCTTTAGATTTAATATTGTCGAGGAAATTTTTCTTAACTTCTTCAAGGTTCATTTCAAATTTCTTTTTGTTTGGAAACTTTATGAAGTACATTAAGATGAAAGGGATAGAATAAACAATTAAAACGAATGCAATCGAATTTTTTGCAAAATGCACTAGATAATTGTATTCTCTTAAGTATTTGATTTGCTCAACAAAGCTTAAATTTACCAGGAAAAGGAAAATCCCAACAAGGAGTGTTATGACAGAACCTATTGGAAATTTTTGAAAGAAGTATTTATCAGAATGCATGCAAGTTCCCCCCCATAATATAGATGTGTTAAGGATAAATTTAAATTTTTAGCTAACTTTAGTTAAACTAGTTAGTCTAAATCAATTCTATTTATGAATTCTTCGTATTTTCTATCGATTTCTTCTTTTTGTTTTTTTATCATCGTTAATTTTTCTTTTGCTTTTGTAAGTAGCAATATTGCTTTTGAATAGAGTTCTATCTGTTTTTCTATCTCCAATTCTGATGATAGAAAAGTCGTTTTTATGAATTCAACTAATTCCATTAGTTCTTTAAAGGTTAACTTTTGAATGTCTTCTTCAGTCATATTTAGTAATTTTTCGACGTTTTTAATTTCCATTATCTATACCTCCATATATATTTAATATATTTTATCGTGTTTAAACTTTAATCATTCCCGGAAATAGTTGCTTGTACTTTTCCGTCGATAAAGTTTATTATAACATTTTCTCCTATAGATAGCTCTTTTTTGCTTTGAATAATTTTCCTATCTTTTAAGACCACCGCTCCACCGAAAGATAACGCAGAAAGTGGACCACCAATTTTTACGAATTCTTCTTTTTTCTCTTCAACTAAATTAGATAAGTTTGAATACTGTTTTTCTAAAGTATCTGAAAGTTTAATGTATCGTTCTACTTGTTGATTGATGTTGTTAATTTTTAGCTCTAATGTATCTTTTAAGTATTTATAGTCTAGCATTAATTTTTTTGAAAATTCAGATATATTGTATTTCATCTTTTCTGAAAGATTTTTAATAAAGTCCATAGATATCATTTTTTCGTATTCTTTAAGTGAGAATCTTTTGTACAAAACTTCGGCACTATCAATTAATTCCTCTTCTACAGACTGAATTTTTCCTCTGAATATTTCTTTTACCGTTTTATAATTTGTATCACTCAATTTGGCATTTAGTAGTTCTATTGCATTTTCCATGTATCGTGATAAGTCTGATACACTTCTTTCAACTTTATCTTGATAGCCTTTTATTTGATTTGATATTTCTTTGGCTACAGCTGTTGGTGTTGGAAATCTTCTCCAAGCAACGAAATCAGGGATAGTTTCATCTTTTTCATGACCAATTCCTGTCAATACTGGAATGAAATTATTCATTTGTGCTATCCTTCTGGCTAAGTTGTAGTCGTCAAAGTACATTAAATCGCTGGGCCCACCCCCACCTCTTATTATAACTATAACATCATATTTTACCATAAATTCTCTGCAGAATGTTTCTATTCTATTTAAAGCTGATATAACTTCCTCTGCGGTTGTTGCGCCTTGCATTGATGATTCGTAAAGATGAATCACCGGTCTTAATTCATCAGGAACGAGTATATTAGAAAGAAAATCGAAATATCCCTGAGCGGTTTTCGATGTGATTACTGCTATGTATTTTATTGGTTCTAGTTCATCTAAATTGTGTAAAACCTCCATTAATAGTCTTTCTTTTTTTAATAGTTCTTTTATTTTTTGACGACGTTGTAATATGTCTGATTCCCCTTGTGGAGCTATGGAATCCGCCCAAAAACTAAATTGCGCTCTATCTGGATAGAATGAAAGTTTTCCTTGGAATTCCCATTTTTTGTGTTCTAATTCGTATTCAGACTTTAATCCAAGAGAATTTAGCACAATTTTTGTTAGGTTTTTCCAAAGTATAATAGTTAGTTCTGTTTTCTTTCCATCGACAGTTTCCTGAGAAACGGTAATATACAAAGAGCCGTTGTAAGGTTTAACCTTAACAACATCAGCAACGAATTTAAAGCGCAATTTCAGTAAATCAGTTTCTCTAAGTCTTAGTTCTATATATTCAACGAATTCGCGTAATGTTTGAAACTCTAACAGATAAGAATCACCGTATCGGAATGGTATACTCTCCATCGTTCCCAACCTCTATACTCACATTTTTTGTTGAACCATCAATGTATGTGATACTAAAGTTCCAAGTTCTATTCCTTACGTTATAGTCAGCTTGCTTTGTCTTAATTATTATGGTATTGTCTTTTATGAGAATTTGTTTTAAGTTGTATTCTCCTTTTTTGTATCCCAGACTAATTCCATCATCTTCGTAGAAGTACGATACTATCCTTGATTTACCATCGCTGAAAACGTTCCAAGATATTGTGTCAACTTTCAACATATCTACGTAACTTTGTGGTTCCATAGTAGGTATTGCTGTGTTTATAAGCTGAAACGCAGGGATATATTCTATTGGGGTATTAACAATCCTCCATCCGTTTCTATAAATATTTCCGTCAAATAAGTTAATTGCGGTTTTTGGAAGCCAAACGAGCCTTTTCTCAACATTAGGTCTATCGACTGGCGCGACTAATATACTATCTCCAAACATAAACTCATCTTCTATTTTTAACGCTTCTTTTTTTGAAAAGTCATAAAATAGAGGTCTTACTAGCGGAATATTTTTCTTGATACCGAGCATGTACTGAGTATAAATGTATGGTATCAATCTGTACCTGAATTTTATAACATCTCTCAGTATGTTCTTTACTTCTTCACCAAATTGCCATGGCTCTTGCCTTTTAGTTCCTATAGCTGAGTGATTTCTAAACATTGGAGAAAACACGCCAAGTTGCATAAATCTTATAAGGAGTTCTGCGTTTACATCACCACCGAACCCACCAACATCAAATCCAGAATAAAATACTCCCGCAAGACTTAGCGAATTTATTCTTATTATCTCTTGTCTGATATGTTCCCACCAACTGTGGTTATCCCCTGTCCAAACTCCACCGTACCTTTGAATACCAGAATAAGCCGACCTAGAAATTAAAAATGGTCTTTTTTTAAGATCTTTTTGTATCATCTCGCTTGTTGCTTTTGTCATATTCAATCCATATGTGTTTTTAACCTTCCAATGCGGTGTGCCATCTAAATGAACTATATCATCACCATGCCCCTGTCTGCCTATTTCACCTATAGAACCAAGTGTGCCAGCTAATTTAATTCCATCTTCTAATTTAGCATTTTTTAATTTTTTCTTAGCTTCTTTTATGTCATCTTCAGTTGCAAATATTGCAATTTCGTTCATATCATTCCAAAAACCATCTATACCGTCTTTAAGATATTTTTTTGCATTTCTTGCCCACCAAATTCTGACTTTCTTATCTCTAAAGTCTGGGAACCTAACTCTTCCGGGCCATACAGCCCCCTCGAAATCTCCACCGTAAATATCTTTTAAAAAATACCTTCCATTACCGCTTTCAAATATTTTATAAAATCTTTCTACTTTCACACCGGGGTCAAGTATGGAAATTACCTTAAATCCATCTTGGTGTAGCTTCTCTAACATTTTTTTATAGCTTGGAAAGTTATTCTTATTCCAAGTGAAGACTTTGTAATCTTGCATGTAGTCTATATCAAGGTAAATGACATCACATGGTATATCTTCTTTTCTAAATTTGTTTGCTATATCTAAAACTTCATCTTGAGTCATGTAGCTCCACCTTGATTGTTGATAACCAAATGCCCAGATAGGAAATGCTATGTTTTGTCCAGTAAGTCTGAGATATTGTTTTAATATTTCTCGTACGTTTTTCCCAGTTATTATATACTGATTAAATCCTTTACCACGTATTTTAAAAGAAATAGTTTTGTCATTGTTCGAATCTATATCAATTTCCATCCATCCTGGGTAATCTGTGAAGCAACCATAAACTTTATCAAAATCTTTTGATATGTATACAAAGAACGGAAAACTCTTGTAAAGGGGATCTGCTGATGGATGGTGTGTGAAATTATCTGTATTCCAAAAAACATACCGCCTTCCTTTTCTGTCAAGTGGACCAACTTTATCACCAAACCCGAAAAAATATCCTTCGTTTTCTATACGTCTTTTTAATGTTATATATTCGCCATCTACCTTATACTCTATATCTTTGAATAATTCGGAAAAATCGTTGGGTGAAGTTTCTTGAAATACATACCTGACAACTGCCTCACTACTGATGTCTGGTTCTCCATAAGTGATTTTGTATATCATAAATTTACCTCCGATATTAGCAGTTAATAATCATGTTATCTATCAATCTTGCCTTACCTACAAAAACAGCCAACGCAATTATTACTTTCCCTTCTATTTTTTCAATTGGTTTCAATGTCTCTTCATCAACAATTTCTACGTAATCTATTTTCAAAAGTGGATGATTAAGTATCTCTAGCATAAGGTTTTTAATCTTTGATACATCTCTCTCTCCGCTTTCTATCAATTCTTTCGCTTTTAAAAGTGATTTATGCAGTCTTGTTGCTTCCTTTCTTTCTTCTTCGTTTAAATAAACGTTTCTTGAAGACATGGCAAGCCCGTCTGATTCGCGAACAATTGGCATTTCAATCATTTCAACGTCCATATTAAGATTTTGAACCATTCTTCTGAGTATTCTAAATTGCTGTGCATCTTTTTGACCGAAATAAGCACGTGTGGGTTTCACTATGTTAAATAATTTTGTGACGACTGTGCATACACCTCTAAAATGTCCAGGCCTTTTGGCGCCGCATAGATATTTTGAAAGTTCAACTTCATCAACGTAAACGGAATAATTTTTCGGGTACATTTCTTCAACACTTGGATAGAAAACATAATCTACATTTAAAGGCTCAAGCAATCTTAAATCCCTTTCCAAATCTCGTGGATATCTGTTAAAATCTTCGTTAGGACCAAATTGAGTAGGGTTAACAAATATACTTACAACAACTATATCGTTATCTTCCCTGGCTTTTTTTACGAGACTCAAATGCCCTTCGTGCAAATAACCCATTGTTGGCACAAAACCGATAGTTTTTCCTTTATCAATAGCTTCTTTGGATAATCTTTTCATTTCATTTATTGTTTGAACAAGCCTCATGTTATTCACCTCCTAGCTATATTGCTCTTGCGTAAGTACCGTCTTCGACTCTGTAAACAAGCCCTTTTAATTCCATAATTGTGAGTAAAAGCAAAATTTCCGAAAGTGGTTTGGAAATCTTTTCAGATAATTGCTCAGGATTTAAATTTGTTTCCAAAGCTTCAAGCATTAACTTTTCATCATCATTCAACTCTATGATTTTGCGATGTTCTTTAAATCCATAATATTCCAAAATTTCAGATGGATGTGTTACAAGAAAAGCACCATTTTTGATTAAATAATTTGTACCTGTACTTGTTGATTTGAATATATCACCCGGAACTGCAAATATATCTTTACCTTGTTCTACACCAAATTTTGCGGTTATCAATGCGCCACTATCCGTTCCTGCTTCCGTTACCAAAACACCCTTTGAAACACCTGAAATAATTCTATTTCTTGCTACAAATGTATATTTTTGAGGTCCTTCCCAGGGTAAATATTCACTTATAACGCAACCATTTTTTATAATTTCTTGGTAAAGTCTTTCGTTTGATTTTGGGTATATGTAATCTACACCGCATCCTAAGACAGCTATTGTTGGTCTTAAGTTTTTCAAAGCTGTTGCGTGTGCGATACTATCAACCCCATAAGCCATGCCACTCACAATCACAAAGTGTTTTGATAAATCTGTTGAGAACATTTCTGTGACTTGTTTACCGTAATTGGTCATCTTGCGTGTCCCAACTACGGCAAACAAATCGTATGATAGAAATTCAACATTTCCCTTTGCGAATATAAAAACCGGAGGATCTGGAATATGCCTAAGCTCCTCCGGATATTCTTCATCCCAGTAAGTAATTAAAGAAATATCGCCCTTTGATAATCTCATTTCAATTTTGTGAACTAAATCATTGAACTCTTTAATTTGCTCTGGGGTAATTAAAAAGTCACTCTTGTTATAAGAAATTAATTCGTCGATATCTTCAAGCTTTTTCTTACAAATTTTATGAATAGCTACTATTTCTGTTTTTTCCATTAAAAAATATCCCCCACATGTATGTGAATACTAATTTAAATAAACGATTATGAAATATTTTTACTTTCTGTTTGCGAGTATTTCTTTGATTTTTTCTTCTACGCCATTTTTCTTACCAGGCAAACATTTGTCAGGCTTGTCTCCTTTTGCAATGGCCTTTGCGTAACCTTCGCAGCCAGGATATCCACATGCGCCACAATTTATACCTGGTAATGCTTCTAAGATTAGTTTAACAGTAGGATCCTCCTCTACTTTGAACTTTTCACTAACATAAGATAAGAAAAGGCCAAATGCAAAGCCTATACCACCAAGTAAAATAGCTGAATAAACGACCACCACACCGTTCACCTCCAGACAATATGGGAAATGTATAAATTAAATCGTTAATTTTATACGAATTACAATACAATTATAACTTAAATTTTTTTACAATGCAAATTGAGTTTTTTATCTAGTAATTTTGCTAAAACTGATTGCCGATTTTCTGATTTTGATGAATTCGTTTCATATAGTTAACACTAAACATCTTGAAATTTTACACTTTACAAGGTATAAATATATTGCAGCGACCCCCCTATCCCCCCTTGGAAGAGTTGGAAAACTTTTTCAAGATACCCCCGGAAAAAACCGGGGGATTTTTTGTTTTTAAATTCTTTTATTAGTATGATATAATAACAACGGAAAAATTTAATATTTCGGGGGATAAAATGGCAGGGATAGGATTTGAATTAAATAAATTGTTAAAACGAAACTCTTTTTTCTCAGAAACTATTGCATTCTTTTATTCAGCAAATATATCTGCAGGACCATGGATAATATCTTCGTTGACACTTTTTCTAATACAAGTTTATATACCTCAACAGAATATTCCATTCTTAGTCTCAGGAATTATCTATACTTTTATTTTTTCAACAATACTTTTTGGAAGCGTTGCAACTTCCGTCACACGTTATTTATCTGATTTGATTTATAAGAAGGAATTTAATAATATATATAAACTTTACACTTCGTCGGTTGGTTATGCATTTATATCTTCTGGGATATTTCTTACCTTGTTCTTCCTTATCAACAAAATTTCTGAGTGGCAAAAAATTATTCTTTTTTCATATTCTTTGATTGTTCTTTCAATAATTTGGGTTCAAGTTATTTTTATATCCGCTATTAGAAAATTTTCTCCTGTTATTCTAAGTTTTTTAGTCGGTGGTACTGCTAGTTTCTTTTTAACTTTGTACCTTTATAAAATCAAAAACGAATACTATGCTTACGCAGGTTATAATTTTGGTTTAATGATTATACTTACAATTCTTCAACTTTACATTCGAAGATATCTTTATTTAGGAGAAGAGGTGGAAAAAGAACAAAAAAATATTAATCCTCCGCTTTTTATACTCTCGATTAAGGCGTACAAAAAACAGGCACTATCAGGCTTTTTTACTTATATGGCTGCTTGGGTTGATGATTTTATCGCTTGGATTTATTTCAGATACAGTATTTCAAAAGGTTTTGTATTTGCGCCCCAGTATGATATTCCAATGTTTATCTCATACCTTTTTATAATTCCAACCTTGTCACTTTTCGTTCTAAACTTAGAAACGGAATTTTATTTTTACTATAGAGCCTTTTACAAGTCTATCGAAGAAAATCGCACTTTGAACTTTATAAGGATAAGTAAAAATAATTTAGACGAAAGTCTTTATTCTTCAACTAAACTTGTATTAGCGGTTCAATTTTCATTTATGTTAACTGGTCTTATTCTTTCTGATAGTTTAGCTGATTTGTTGAGGCTTGATAGCTACGGCTCAACGGCTTTAAAATTTGGTATCGTTGGTGCCGCTGCAAATGGAATTTATCTTTACATTTCTTTGATAGCGCATTACTTTGACTTGCCTGGTATACCACTTAAATCTTCTATAATGGCCTTTTTGATTAATTTATTTTTATCACCACTCACTGTCAAGCGTTTGCCTGGAATCGGTTTTGTCATTGGTTTTATTTTTGCCACGATATATAGTTTTATTAGATTTAATCGTGTTTATTCTGATTTGCTTATGTTTGAATTTTCAAGAAACAGGCTGAAACTTCCGAAAGAAGGGGTTATAATTCATGAAAACAAATAAGTTTGGGACAAAATCAAGGTTTGGAGAAAAAATGAAAAAAATAGTATTCTCTGGCTCGTTTTCCATATGGTTTATAGAATATTTTTTGGTGATGTTTTTCGTATATATACTTTTCTTAATGCATTGGTTAAATGTAAATATATTTGTTTCTCTGCTCATAGGCTTGGTTTTTATATGGTCTGCTCGTCATGGTCTTCTTGCGTTTATAGTCTCTATGCTTTCTTTTGAGATGATATTCTTATATATTTTGAAAAAAACTGGAAATCTTATTTTTCCTGCAAATGCAACATCTGTTTACGTTATAGTTCTTGGGCTTTTCATTGGTATTATAGGAGAGATTTTAAATAAAAGGCTTAGAACAACGGAAAACGAGAGAAAAAAGCTTGAAATGGAGAGGAAAAATCTCGTTGAACATATTGAAACGTTAAAGTCTGTTATTAGCCAGCTTGAGCTTAGAATATATTTTGAAGGTCAAGGGATGATAGACCTTCTTGAGAGATTGCAAGAACTTGAAATATTAGATCTTGATGAGATGCTTACAAGAGCAGTAAGTATAATTGCGGAGTTTTTTGAAATTGAAAATTTGAAACTTTACAGTGTGGATAAATATTTTCTAAGGTATGTTGCTGGTATAGGCAAGAAGAATCTGCCAAATTCTTTTGAAGCGAAAAATTCAAAAGTAATATCAAGGGCTTTGGAAAAAGGATATGCTTCTTTACCAGAGGTTTTGCTTGAAATGGAAATAGAAAATTTTGAACCGTGGTTTGCTGTTTCAGTTGGAAGAGGAGATGACACATTTGGAGTTTTTGTGGTTGAAGATATAACTCCTGACAAGTTTTCCCAAACGCTGATACTTTATATGCAGTCTATTGCGTCCTGGCTTAATGCAAATATTAAAATAGTCAAAGAAGAGACGAAACTGCTCGAAGAACGATTTAAGAATACCGACGGTACATGGAGTGAGGAGTATTACATTAAAAAGAAATCAGTACTCGACAAGAGAAGAGAAAAGTTCGGAATTCCATACGAAGAGCTATGTCTAATATACGATAAAACAATTCATGGCTCAGTTATAAAAGAATTTAGAGCATCTGATATAGCTACTGCTAAGGGAATCGGTGATAGAGTTCAACTTAAGGTGTTGTTGTCTGTTTGTGATGAAATTGGTAAAAAGAAGATTATTGAGAGGTTGGTTAGTAAATATGAAATCCAAATGTGTTAATAAAGAGGAGAAGTATAGAAAGAGGGAAGGTATAAATTATATTATCTTGCTGAATATTACTAATGTATTCCTTATATTGATAAACCTAATAACCATTTACCTCTACGGGTTTCGTTTCCAGAATTTTTTAGTTTATTTAATTTCAGCAGCGATTTACTATCTCTATAGGAAAAATCTTCCGGAAATTATCGTATTTACGCTTTCATATCCTCTTGCTTGGCTTTATATGATACCTTTAAAAAATGAAGAAATTGAAGATTTTTTCAACATTCCGCTTATGCCTGAAATTGTTATGAAAATTGATAAAGAAGCGCTATCTACTTTACCAATAAAAACTGTTCTGACTATTGGAGCGATTTCAGAAAGAAAAGCTGTGACTTATGATATATTTGCCCAAGTAACAAGAGGTATAAATATAGAACAAAACATGAAATATCTACAGCAACTATTGAAGGATCCTCATATGGATGTTTCATTATACGCTGGCCAAACTCTTGAGGATATAGAAAATTATTTCGAGTACCATATTTCAAGGACAAAAAATGAAAATACAATTCATTCGTGTTTTTTCATATATAACTACCTTCGAACTGGGATATTGCGCGGGTCTTTAAAAGAAAAATATAAGCTTTTGCTTATGGAAAAGCTTGGTAAGGTAAGTGATAGAGTATATCTTTACTATGAGATGATGTATTATTTGACGGGCGATATAAATTATCTTTTGGAAAGTTTCAAAAAGACTAAGAATATGGAACATTTAAGATTATTTGTCTTTGAGAAACTTAAAAGACAAGATTACAAAGAAGCAAGAGCTATATTATTCCAACATACAAAAGCATTGGTATGTGATATTTCTAATCTAATAAGCAATTCAAGGAAGTGAAATGTGTGGATTTACAGGAAATAAGTGATTTCTATAAAAAAAGATTTATCCTTGAGACTTTACCACCACGTGGGGTTGTTTTAGAAAAATACGTTGATTTTTGTATTAAAGCTATTGAATCTGGTGCGGAGATTATAGCTGTAACGGATCTTCCAATGGGTAGTGCGCGTGTATCACCTATAGCTCCTGCACATATTTTAGTCGAAAAAGGTATAGATGTAATAATGCATTTTTCCAGAACGACAAGAAATGCGATAAGAATTGAGGGAGATTTGATAGCATCTCACATGCTTGGTATAAAAAATCTATTGATTTTATCAGGTGATGATCCACGCGTCGGTACTTATCCTTTTTCATCATGCATTGAAGATTTCAGTATATACGATGTATTTAAATTAGTAAAACTTTTAAATGAAAAGGGGGAAGACCTTGCTGGATTAAAGATATTTGGTAAATTTTCATTTAACCCCGGAGGTGTATTTAGTCCTTTTGAAAAAGACTATAAGCAAACGATTCAAAGAATGAATACAAAAATAGAAAACGGTTGTTTATTTTTCGTTTCGCAACCGGTGTTTAATGAATCAACAATTCTTAATTTCTTAAAAAAGGCTGAAGGGGATTTGAATGAAACAAAGATATACGTCTCTCTAATGGTTTTTGAGAGTGTTCAACAACTCGAGTACTTTTCCAAAGTTCCGGGGGTTTTCGTTCCGAAAGAGTATTTTCATCAGAAAGATGATAGAGCACTAAAAAATTATTCATACAAAAATTGTTTGGGCATTATAGAAAAACTTTCGCCTTATGTACAAGGATTCTATTTAACGTCTACTACAAAAGATTTAGAAATAATTAAAGGGTTAGCTGAAGTTATTCAAGGAGCTGATTAATTAATATGATTTACATAGTAGCATTATCAAATTCAAGTCAAATCGAACCTGTCTTTTGTGAGTACAATGGGCACATTGAAATAGGTGAAAGAGTTTTACTTCAGCATAAAGGTAAAAAGGTTTTAGGTTATGTAATTGGTAATCAAGAATGGGCCCCTTGCGATGAATTTTTACCTAACCAGAAATCAAGCTCAGAATATTCAAAAATCATTGAGCGAATGGATTATATATCTTTTCTTGAAAAATCAAGGGTAAAAGCTTTATACAGTTTAGCGAATTTTTACTTTTCTGGATTAGGTAAATACTTTGACATATCTTTTCCAAGTAAATTTGATGATTATTTTTCACTTTTTGTTGAAAGTGTAAGTCCTTTTGTAAATATCGAGAAAATGCCATACGAAGAATTCAAAAAAATCAAAAATTATAAAGAGTATATCAATAACGGTTTGGTCAAAGTTTACAGAGATTTTGAAACGAAAAAGCCAAGACCAAGAAAAAGGGGAGAATGCGTTTACTTAAAAATTTCTTCAATTGAATTGTCAAAATTAAAACTAACAGTATCGCAGAGTACGGTTGTTAATTATTTACTTCTCAAAGGCCCTACCGAAGTTGAGCAAATAATAGAAGATTTAGATATAAAGAAAGATGTTATTGTACAATTAAAAAATAAAGGAATAATTGAGATTTTAGAGCAATGTAGTGATTTTGAAACACTTAATATAAAACCACAGAGAGTTATTTTAAGTGACGAACAAAAGAGTATAGTTGACAAAATACTTTCATACGATTTTAGAAAAGAAAAGAAACACCTTGTTTTTGGACCAACTGGAAGTGGCAAGACAGAGGTTTATCTCGAGGTCATTGAAAAATACTTACCATTTGGTAATGTACTATATTTAGTTCCAGAGGTATCTTTAACTGAACAAACGATAGCAAGGCTTAGAAAAAGATTTCCAGATTTATCTATAGCGGTTTACCATAGCTATTTAACAGAATCAAAGCGCGTTGAAATTTGGGCGAAAGCGGTTAAAGGTGAGATAAATATATTAGTTGGTCCAAGAAGTGCTGCGTTTGTGCCTTTAAAAAACCTTAATCTTGCAATTGTTGATGAAGAACATGATGAAGGCTATTACAATAATTCTGAGCCTTTTTACGAAATTCACGCATTTCTTGATGCTTTGCCAATTACTGTTGTATATGGTTCAGCTACCCCTTCTTTGGAAAGTTATAAGAAAGCCAAAGATGGGGAATATGTATTTCACAAGCTTACTAAACGTTACAACGTTGAATTACCAGAAGTTGAAATTGTGGACATGAATAAAACAAAGAAAGTTACTTTCTCTATATCTGAAATCTTATACAATAATCTAAGTAAAGTGCTTGAAGCTGATAAATCAGCCATAATATTCACGAGGCGAAAAGGTTTTTCAAGGGTGCAATGTGCTGTATGCGGTTATATAGTAAAATGCGAACATTGTGATGTTGCAATGACTTATCATTTAGATTCCAATAATTTAAAATGTCACATCTGTGGAAGTGAGAAGGAATTATCCTTAAATTGTCCTAACTGTGGTTCAAATATGTTCATAGATAGAGGAACTGGTAGCGAGAAAGTTGAAAAAGAGCTCCAGCAACTCTTTCCATCGAGAAATATTGGAAGGATTGATGCAGAAATAGCTGATACCCCAGAAAAACTAAAAAAACTCCTAGATTATTTAAGAGAAGGAAAAATCGATATAGTTGCTGGAACAAAGATGATTACGAAGGGGTTAGATATATACAGAATAGCGCTCATTGGTGTTGTGGATGTTGATGCTTTAATTTCTTATCCTGATATAAACGCTCCACTGAGAACATTTCAACTTTTAGTTCAAGTAATTGGAAGAGCAGGGCGAAGTGAAAAGGGAAAGGCGATAATTCAAACTTATAAGCCAAACGATCCAGTAATAACATTTGCGAGTAATCAAGATGTTGAAGGGTTCTATGAGAGAGAACTTGAGATAAGAAAACAACTGAATTATCCACCTTTTGCGTCTGTAGTTGTATTAACTTACGCCAATCTGAATCAGGAAATAGCGCGAGAAACAATTGACACTGTTGCAGATGAAATAGAAAACATTGTAAAGAAAGAGAAAAAGGTCCAAGAAGTTTATAAATATTACTTAGAACTTCTTGGACCTTCTGAACATCCTATATTTAAAGCAAATAATAAGTACCGATATCAAATATTTTTCAAGACAAACAACGTACCAGAATTAGTAAGGCTTTTGAAAAAGATAATCTCAAATTACTCTGGGGAATGGATTATAAAGGTGAATCCAAACGAAATATGATTTAAAATTATTTCTTTGATTTTTTCATTATCGTTCCAACGGATAATGCCGTGAGGAGAATTATTATTCCCCAACTCCAAGCCATAAAAACGAGCGCTGTGCTTGACATATTATCACCCCTATTTATCTTTTTGCGCTTCTAATTTTTTACTGATACTTCTGTATGTAAGGATAAAGCTCGATATGAAAATTACTATAAGAACAATTCTCGCTGCGATGACCCAAGGAATTAGTACAGAGTTATCTTTAACAAAATCCGGTATCAATTTGAAGTAACCATTCTTTGCGTAATCTATCGTTGAGAAAACAAGTAAAATGATTATAAATGCTGGGGTTATGAAGCTCATTATTAAATTATAGAACCACTTTGGTATTTTCCAGTAGCTTCCTTTGTTTATCTCTTCAAGGCCTTTTGCTTTAAACAACCATACAGCCGCAATGATTTCAATTAATCCGAGCAAGACGAGGAAATAAGTACCAACCCAATTATCAAGCTCTGTTAAGTACATTAAATCAGCTGTTTTCGTGAGAATAGGTTCTAAGGCAACAGGTAAACCGCCGATGATGTACATGAGAAAAACAAACAACGAACTTTTCTTTCTTTCAACGCCAAATTCTTCTTCTAAAAATGCAGTTAGATAATTAAACATTGCTATTGAACTTGTTATTCCAGCAAAGAAAAGTAGCAGGAACCAGAATGTTCCAAAAATCTGTCCACCAGCCATGTTTCTAAATACGTTTGGAAGCGCTATGAAAGATAATCCAACTCCACTCTTTAAACCCTCGGCGCCAAGGAAAGTAAAAGCAATGGGGATAACTATTGTACCAGCTAGTATGACCTCTGCGAAATCATTTAATGAAGCTGTTGCAACTGCTGATGTTACGATGTCATCCTCGTCTCTCATGTAAGAAGCATAGTTTTGGATTATTCCCATACCTAGGGATAGCGTAAAGAATATCTGCCCTGCTGCTGCTAATGTTGCCGACCAATTCAACTCGTTCCATCTTGGAGACCATAAGAAATCAAGCCCCTTAATTGGATTCCATTCAGGGTTCACTGGTGATCCTAATGTAAGCGCTCTCACAAGAAGAATAATTGCGAATATATAAATAGCTGGCATAGCGATTATTGCTAATCTTTCCAAGCCTTTGTTAACACCATTACTTGTTATGTAATATAAAATTGCAAGTGTTATTATCCAGAATATTAATACTCTAAAAGGACTTTGAATGTATCCGACAAAATAACCAGCTGTATCGATTGATTTATCCATGTATTTTCCAACGGCTGTTTCAAAAGAATAACCAAGCGTCCAACCAATAACATGATTGTAATAGGAGTTTAGGAGTATAACTACCGAAAGTGCGATTGCACCAGCCAACGCGCCAAGTACTTTCGCAAACTTATGTCCAACGCTCTCTTTTGCTTGTAAGTAAATCATTGGACCTAATGTACCATGACCGTACTTTCCACCGTATCTACCTTGAGCCCATTCAATTATTAGCAGAGGGATACCCATAAAAAGGAAAGCGATGAAATATGGTATCATGAATGCTCCTCCGCCGTTTTTGGCCGCTTGATACGGGAATCTCCAGAAATTCCCAAGACCAATAGCGTTACCTGCCATAGCCAATATCAAACCTAGCTTACTTCCCCAGTGTTCTCTCTTCTCCACAACAGCCACCTCCCTAAAAATTTGGGATTTTGTTAGATAAATACTTTAGTCAAAGAAAACAAAACACACAAATAGAGTTAATAACTGATGGACTAAAAGCGTACGAGATAGCAGTGAAACTAAATTTTGATAATGTTGAGCACAGAGAAGTAAGACTAGGTAAAAACAACGAATGTGAATCGAAATTTTCGTTATTTAAGATGTTTGTTAGAGCGAAAAGGAGCTTCAAGAAATTTAGCAACATACGGTACTATGTAAATGGTTTTTGTGTAGTAAGGAACCTATGCAAGTTATATGAGAACGAAAATGAGATGATTACAGCTTTAGCTTCCATCATCACTACTAGTTAACAGCATCAAAATTTGGGAAATATTAGAGAAATAATAGGATAATATAAGGTAAAAATGAAATAAAATAAAAAAGGCGTGTGATATAGACATATATACACCAAAAGTTTATCATATAAATCATTGTTATTCAACACCAATTTTTATACAAATACTTGATTAATTACATATTTTGTAACATCTAAACATTTGTGAAAATAAAAGTAGTATTATTTAATTTACTCAAAGTAGGTTTCACAAACTTTCATAATTAATATTGTCTTAAGTTTAAAATCTTTACTTCTCTATTGAATATTTAATAAAGTTTTCCTCAAAAATGCTTCGTATTATATCACGCCTATATTCCACAAATTTTTTTACCCATTCCGATTCATTTTGCCATGCTTCGTAAGTTGGTTTACCCCATCTTTGAGAATGCCTTTTCATTTCGTCATTTAATTTTCCGATAATATCGTCAGCTATACTTTCAGCCAATTCTGGTATAAAGATGTTATTCAAGATATAGTAAAATCTTTCAGTGAACTTGGCTCTAAATTCTTCGTTTTCTAAAAGTTTCTTTAAGATTAAGGTTGCTTCTTCTGTCGTTGTCCAAGGTATTTCAGGGTCACCGAATATAGCTGTTTTTAATGTGTCGTGTGTCGGTTCCCACATTGCTAAATCCATATCGTACATCATCCATCGCCATTTACCATCGCCATATTTATTATTTTCTGGTTTTAGGACACGCCATATGCGTTCGTTGTTGCCTGGCCAGTCCGTGTTAGCTGATAATATTTCTGCAATTTTGAAATCGATGAAATTATCGATATCGATTATTTCACAGACTTTATCATAGTTTTCTTTGATGGATAAATCATTATTTCTAACAAAATCCATCAAATCGACAAAGCTTTTTTGATCGCCTTCTTTTCCGTCTTGTATTGTTAAGTCATAGTTTATTATAACGGTATTTTTTTCATTTACACCGTATTTGACTTGCAAATAACGCTGATCATAATATTCCATTAAGTATGAAATACCCCAATATTCACCGTTTATGTAATGAACAACCGGATAGTTGTCTTGTGTGTCAAAGTTTAGATTTTTGAAAACTTTTTGCGCAAAAGCATCTCTCATATAAGCTGTTTCCCAATCGTTTCCAGCGTTTCTCAACAACAACTTTTTATATCCTATTCTTCCAAAGAACGGATATCTAAACTCTTTCTCTTTATTTCGTGCATACAATCTTAATGATTTTATAGGCAAGCTTCTTGTGAATTCCCCATGGATTCTTATACCTATCTCTGTTCTATACTTCAATTTCCCTTCCTCAAAGTATTCCATTATCGCAGGTCTTTCCGATGTATCACCACGTTGGTGATAATTTCCGGTCCAAAAAGGATTTGATGGGTCAAATAACTTACCGGGTACATATATACCTTTTTCATCATCGAAGAGATTTTCAGGATCGGTTATTATTGAGAAGACTGGTAATTTGTGATTTACTCCTATGAAATACGTTCTTACCGTCGAGTCTGTTATATTTCCATTGCTTACCTCTATTATTTTTAAAACCGTTGCTTTTTCAAATGCGCCAGAAGGTTTTTCCCAAATAGGGGATGTTGGTATGTACATATACTCATTTTCGTAATTTTTTTGGATAACTAATGGTTGAGAATATTTAAAAGTATTTTTTGAATCTATCCTAGGAGTTGAACCATCTGTTGTGTAATAAATCTCTCCGCCAACTGTTGATTTGATTTCAACAGTTATGGTTGTATCGTAAAAACCAGATTCGTGGGATATTAATAGTTGTGAAAATAGTGATACTGATAAAAAACACAATATGGTTATTGCTAATAACAATAAAATTTTTTTCATTTAATCACCTCGCTTTTTTAGTTTATTTATATGCTTTTATCCAAAACACATACTCTAATCCATTCTCAGTTATGTAAACCTTTTCTTTTTTCGATAGGTCGTCTACCAAGGTTGAATTTATATCAAATTTAGGTCTAATGACTATTTCATACCCATCTCCGGATATTCTAAATGAAATATCGTATTTTTTGTATAGCTCTTCGCTAATGAGATTTTTATTGTATATATTTTCGCTATTTAACGTTGAAATTTTGTATCCAGAGCTTATGTATTTTCTTGCTGCTTTTTCAACTTGTAGTATTTCATTGTATATTGAATCTGCAGAGAGTGAAATACTCTCAGTTGCACTACTTTCTAAAAGAATATTTGTTGAAGTATCATCAGGTTTAATCTGAATTTCAACTTGTCCGATGTTGGTTTGGAAAGATGTTGTAGATGATTCATGAGAAACACTTTGTTCATTAGTGTTTGTTTTTTCTGAATAGTATTGAGCCACTGGTTGTTCTGAGGTATTTCCTTGGCTAATTGATTTATTTGTTTCGTCGGCAATTATCGTATTAGTTGAATCGGCTTTATTCGGTGCGTAGTCAAAAACAATAGGTCTATTAGATAAGTTAGATATTATAATTAAAACAGTTAGAATAAGAAAAATTATTACTACTTTGACAAAAATTTCCATAGTTGTAAACCACCATCCTAATTATCGAGTATCATTTACTTTCTTTACTAATCCTATCTGGTAAAAACGTAAAATTTAATCTTATTAAACTTATTAGAAGAAATAAAATAGACATAGTTATTGATAAAATAATAAACTTTGACTCACTTTTCAACATATTTGTTGATTTTCCAAAGAATTGCACAGTTCTTATTACATAACTACTTCTAAATGTAGGTAATAGCTCTACAAATTTTCTGAAAAAACTTGGGATTTCGGATAAATTGACAAATGGTCCGTTTATAAGTAAAAAAAACACGGAAATGGTTGAACCGAGAAGATTTGAAGTCAAAGTATTTTGTGAAAGTGAAGAAATAAATATACCCAGTGAAGAATAAAATGTGGCATTTAATAGTATGAATGAAGCTACTAATATTGGAGATATGCTAAATCCTTTTAGTAAAAAGTATATATATACTAATACTCCTGATATAAAGCTCAAAATTAAGGAGGTGGAAAATTTTATAATTAGATAGTGGAATATGCTAAAATTTGAAAGTGTAAGCTGTTTAAGAATTCCAATTTCTTTGTCTCGAGTTATTAATCCAGCCCCAATAAGTAAACCAATAAACATTGTTATTATAAAAATCATACTTGTAGCAGATACTTGAGAAAAATCAATAGATTTTTCCGTGACAAGTTCCGGTGCTGGAACATTTGAAGCTGTGTACATTTCTTTTAAAACTTTTGGATTGAAGAATGGTCCACCACTAAGGTCTTCAAACATCTTTTTAAAAACTAAATAAGCGGCTGCTGAAAGCTCTGTATTTACTGGGCTTGGAATGTATTTTAGCATTGTCTTTTTTCCAGCAAATAATGAATTGGTAAAATCATTTGGTATAACAACAACCGCGTTGAGATTTCCGCTTTGCAATTCTTTTTCGTAGTTTTCGTTAACATATTTTATCGTTCCACCTTTAAATAATGAAACTATTACTCCAACGGTAAATTTTGAAAGTGGAGATTTATCCAAAGTGTAAATTCCTATTTTTAGATCCGATTCACTAAAGGAATAGAAAAAAGATGAACTAATTAGAGCAAATATTAATGGTACAATAAAAAGCACAATATAAGTAAACGGTCTTGAGAACAATCTTTTGAACTCAAATTTTAGAAATTCCAAATTTTATCAGCCTCCACATTATAATATTCAAGATTTTTAAAATCTCACTCTTAACAAAATAGTATGACTTATTCTTGAGAACGTTCTTTCAAACTCTTCTATGTTTTCCATAATTTTGAAGTCGGGTAGATATGGTCCATAAATAGTTGTTCCGATGTCGTAACTTATTATGTAAGTTATAATTGGAAAATTGTTAAAGTTCATAGGTATATCCATACGAAGCTTAATACTTCCGATCAAATTTATAGTAGATACAACATTGTAATGCCTAAGCTCAACTTTATTAAAATCATTGTAATCGTGAGAATTTCCTGTTAATAAACTAAGACTTTCAAAGTTAATTCCAAACGCTCCTCCAAAGCTGAAAATAGTTTCTGAGATTGAATTCCCTATTCTAACCCCTAGTAATTTTACCCAGATATCGTAATTTACCCCAAATGTATCGTAAATAAAATTTTCAGGTATAAAAGATAATATACTCTTATATATTGTAAATCCGCTTGTTAAAATAGATGGATTTCTTGGATTGGCATTTACTTCAAACGTGTAAACACCAACAAAGCGTTTAATTAAATCAATTTCATATCCTGTCTTTTCTGAGGCTTTTGAAATAGCCGGCGAAGTATCAGTCAAAGCTAATCCATAAAAATCCGCGAATGTATTCGTAAATGAAAAAGCAAAAGTACTAATCAATGCAGAGAGAATACAGATGAATTTAGTTATCCTATCAACCATCATAAGAGTTCCTCCACTTTGATATTTTTTAGATTATTATTCCCTAAAGTATATTATAGCATACAAATTTACTTATGTTAATTAATCACCTACTTGAAATTTTTCAAGTCTGTGGTACAATTTCTAAGCGGGTACATTGTGTGTTGATGGATTTTACCAATTTTCTAAATGGAGAGATGGCCGAGTGGTCGAAGGCGCTTGCCTGCTAAGCAAGTGTGGAGGTTTCTCCACCGAGGGTTCGAATCCCTCTCTCTCCGCCAAAGTTGTGGTAGATGGTAGATTACTTTTTAAGCCATCTACCATTTATTATTAGAGCTTTCAATTAAAGTTAGACGTGCCCGTAGCTCAACTGGATAGAGCGTCAGACTGCGGATCTGGAGGTTGTGGGTTCAAGTCCCGCCGGGCACGCCAAGATTTTTAATATCTTAATATCAATACTTTAAATGTAAAAACTACACGAAGATTCGTGTAGTTTTTATTTTTTTATGATATAATTTATTTTGACTAACTTTTAAAATTTAGTCTTAATCTTTTTACCGACTTGAGGGGGTTTACTTGTGAAGAAAGCCATTATTTTAGCCATAGGAAATGAATTAGTTGAGGGTTTAATTATCGATACAAATTCTAGATATCTTGCTCAAAGACTTAAAGAATTTGGCTATTATATAGTTCGCACGGAAACACTTCCAGATAATTTTGATATAATGGTTTCACGAATAAAAGAGGCTATAAATGATGCTGATTTGATAATTACAAGTGGCGGTTTAGGACCAACAGAAGATGATTTAACAAGAGAAGCTGTGGCTCATTCGATTGGTAGAAAACTTTTAAAGAATGAAGCAATCGCTCAAGAACTTATAAACAGAGCCATAAAATATTATGGTAAAGCACCTGAAAGTGTTGTAAAGCAGGCCTTTGTGATAGAAAATGCCGAAGTAATAGATAATAAGGTTGGAACAGCACCAGGTCAAATATTAAAATACGATGGAAAAATAATAATCCTTTTACCAGGTCCCCCAGTCGAATTAATTCCCATGTTTGAAAGTATTTTGGAAAAGCTTAAAACAAACGATTCGCTTTACACGAGAAGAATAAAAACCATAGGGATACCCGAAGCTGTCTTGATGGATGAGTATAAGGATATATTATACTCAAATTCTCGTATTACTATAGCAACAATGGCTTCTTACGAACGAGGTGTTGAAGTTAGATTTACCGGTCCTATTGAAATTAAAGATGAGATAGACTATGTTGTAAACACACTTTTACCAAAGCTTGGTGAGAGTGTGTATGCTTTGGATGACAAGGAAATGCACGACGTTGTATATGAATTACTTGTCAAAAATAATTATACAGTCTCTTTTGCTGAATCATGTACAGGAGGACTGATTTCATCTACTTTCGTTGATATACCTGGGGTTTCTTCTGTGTTCAAAGGTAGCGTTGTTGCTTATTCTAATGAAGCAAAGATAGAAATATTAGGTGTTAGTAAAGAAACCATAGAGAAATTTGGAGCGGTTAGTGAAGAGTGCGTAATAGAAATGGCACAGGGCGCTAAAAAAATTTTCAATTCAAATTTTTCTGTCGCGGTATCAGGTATAGCTGGACCGTCTGGTGGTAGTGAGAAAAAGCCTGTAGGGACAGTGTGCATAGCTGTTTGTAGCCCTAACGGTATTAATTCAGCCACTTATAATTTGAGAGGCGATAGGCAGATGATCAGGAAAAGAAGTACATTAATTGCTTTTGATATGCTAAGGAGAGGGATTATCAAATGCCAAGGTTAAAACAAAAGATTAGGAGAATAACGATAAAGGATGTTGCGGAATTTGCGGAAGTTGGTGTTGGCACTGTTTCTCGGGTTTTGAACAATAACCCGCATGTAGATTCTAAAACACGGCAGAAAGTTTTAGATGCCATTAAAAAATTAGGTTATATTCCAAATCCACATGCACGACGATTATCAACTGGAGAGAGTAATCTTATAACGGTAATTACACCAGAAATGAAAGGTGATTTTTATCAAATATTACTATCTGCTATTGACGAAGTGCTTATTAAAAACGGTTATTCTTCATTACTCTATCCATTGTACAATGAAAGGAAATACGAAGGATTAAAAAAATCTTCCGATATTCTCCTTTCAACTGATGGCATAATAGTTGATGGTGTTAGTGTAGACAATATTCTAAAGGGGTTTATTAATCCTCAAACGCCAGTTGTATGTGTTGAGCAAGATTCCGATAAATACGATTCCGTGATTGTTGATAATTATTATGGTGGTATACTTGCCGGTGATTATTTTTCCGATTTTGATATGGATATATTTGTTGTTACTCATAGAAAATCACATGAACTTGAAAGTACGGTTTTTGACGAACGTTTAGAGGGGTTTCAAGAATCTCTTGAAAGAAAAGGAAGGAGTATAGATAAGATATATTACGTTCCACTCGATTGGGAAAGCACGTTTGAAGTCGCAAGGCGCATTTTTTCAAGATATAAAAGGTGCGCCATCTTTACAACAACGGACTATCTGGCGGTACCTATCATCGAGGTAGCAAGAACTATGGAATTAAAGGTAGGAAAAGATGTTAAAGTTTGTGGATTTGATGATCTTCCAATAGCTCAGATATTGGAAATAACAACTATAAAACAGCCTATATACGATATGGGGAAAATTGCTGCTGATTTATTAATTAAGCGTATTAATGGTCGAATTAAAGAAAAAGTAAAAAAGTATGTTTTGAAACCAGAACTTGTTATAAGATCTACTTAATTAATGAAAAATTAAGACAAGAACTTAGGGAGGCAAAAAAATGTACTTAGGTGTTTTACTTGGTGGAATTTCAAGAGAAAGGGAGATTTCTATTAGGAGTGGAAAAAGGATAGCGCAGGCTTTAAGAAATATGGGACATGTAGTTGACGAAATCGATGTCGATGATAATTTTATCTACAAGCTCTCCGAATTGAAAAAATACGATGCATTATTTAATATTCTCCATGGAACTTTTGGTGAAGATGGTAAAATGCAAGCGATATTGGACTCCATAGGCATACCTTACACTGGTTCTGGAGTAGAAACGAGTGTTATTGCTTTTGATAAATATTTATGCAACCTTTTTGTTGAAAATACTATAGAAAGATATGAGGAACTAAGCGTTGTAAAGATACCTAATTTTCTTTTAATCAGCTCAGAGGAATTTGAAGAATCGAAAATATATATGATTGAAGAAAAAATAGGGTTACCATGTGTTGTGAAGCCAAGGAAAGAAGGATCAAGTATAGGAACACACATTTGTTTTTCAAAAGAAGAACTTTTAGATGCCCTTAAGAACGAATTCAAAAATTATGACGAAATGATTGTTCAGGAATACATTAAAGGAAAGGAAATAACAGTTTCTGTGATAGATATTAATGGTACTCCAACCGTTCTTCCGATACTTGAATTGAGGCCCAAAAAATTATTTTACGATTATGAAGCTAAATACACGGATGGAATGACAGAATTTATTATACCGGCTGAACTTGATGGAGAAACAACGGAAAAAATAAACCACGCAGTATTGAAGATATATAAATCACTTGGTTGTAAACACTTTTCGAGAATAGATGGAATAGTTAAGGATGGTGTTTTTTATTTTCTTGAAGTTAATACTCTGCCTGGTATGACTGAGCTAAGCGATTTGCCAATGTCAGCAAATGCTTTTGGTATTTCTTTCGATGAACTTGTTGATTTGATAATCAAAGAAGCATGCAGGAAGCTTTAGTTTAATAAAAATTCAGGGGTTGATTCAATGAGAGAATTTGGTAAAAAAGTACTTTGGGATAGGCAGAAAATAAACAAGGTTTCAACATACATTATATTATCCATGTTTATAATTTTCGCTATGCTTTTCGGAGTTTTACTTGACATTTGGTTGAAAACAAATGTTTTTTTTACAATACTATTTTTTATCTTCTCTGTCTTTCAAATTCTATTTGGTTTGTCTTTAACAGGCAGTTTTATAATAAAACTCCTTGATGCAAAGCGTTTAGGAGAAGAAAATTTGAGGGAAATAATAAAAAATAGTACTTATTTTTCTGATCCAGAATATATTAAAAACATTATTGACGAAGTTAAAAGAGTAGTTGATTGCGATAGTGATATTGAAGTATTTGTCATTCCATCTCAAATGATAAATGCGCTTTTAGTTGGGAGAACAAAACACGATTATAAATTATGCTTAACATATGGCACAATTGAAAAGTTGCCCCTTAATGAATTTAAAGCATTACTTTATCATGAATTTTTCCATATAATTACCAAAGATACAGAGTATCTTACAACTGTTAGTGGGACATTTGGAAGCCCGATGTTGTTATTTAAACTTTCATCAAATGCGATGAAGAACATTATTAAAAGTAAAAACAAAGTTTCAAATATGGATTTTTATAGAGATTTCATAATTTTTTCTTTTATATGTTTGGTCAGTGTTTTGTTCCTTCCTTTATCATTGTTAACAAACTTTTTTATAAGCGTGAGAAAAGAATTCGATGCTGACATGTTTTCTGTAAACAATGTTGGGAAGGAAAGTATGATAAGTTTGTTGAAAAAAATTAAGGAGTCATGCCAAAGTTTGGACACAAGCTATTTCTTTATGCGGCATTTATTCTTTTCACATCCAAATTGTAAAGATATTACCAATAAGGTGAACAAAGCTATTGAAACATATCCAACAATAGATGAGAGAATTGAGTTTATAGAAAAGAGTTATTCTCAGGACAATAGAGTGGAGTGATTGAAAATGCCGAATTTGTTAACTCACCTTAAATTTGGGATGGTATCGTACCCATTTTATTTAATTATTTATACTTCATTTTTAAAGTTTTTCAAAACGAATATCTCATTATCTGTTTTGGATATTTCACTGAGTTATTTGTTTTACATTGTTGGAAGCGATTTACCCGATCTTGATAGCAGCAATGCACCTTTGAGGGGTTTTACAAAAGCTTTGTCTTTAGGTTTTTCTATATACATATTTACAAATTTTATAATGGAAAAACTTTCTAATCTTCCCCAATTGAAAATTCCAGTAATTTTATTATTACCTATATCTGTTGCCATCTCGATGCTTATAGGTGCAGGGCTTATAAACCTTTTTTTGTCGATGCCGATATTTTCGCACAGAGGATTTGCTCATTCGGTAACTTTCGCTGGAATTTATGGCCTTTTAATTTATCTTTTCTCAACAGGAAAGAGCGATAACGCAATATTTTTAGGAATAAGTGCCTTTGCTGGAGTTATGAGCCACATGATTGCCGATTATAGAAAAAATCCAACAAAAATATTTAAACTATGGTAGACTTATAAATAATTACACATTTGAAGGAGTGATAAGATGAGATTTTTAGACGGAGTAAATGTTACTTACATTAAAAAGAGCGAGAAAGAAAAATATTCTAAAGTTCTTCGAGAAATTTCAAAAAGTGGCACAAGTTTAGAATTTAGACCAGTGAATGGTAAAGATTATGGTCATTATCGAATAGAATTTTACGAACCAACGGATAAATTACCAACAATGAAGGTCATAGGTTTTCTTACACAAGAAGCACCTTTAGACTGGTTAATGAGTTTGGATAATCAATCCGAAATTACTTTAAATGATGTTTTTCATGTTGTTGACACAGAGATCATTGAGGTTAACCAAGCTGATTTTATACATTCTGTTGTGATTGAACAGTATAAAGTTTATTCAATAATAAATAAGGAAAAAACCCAAGGATTAACGGTAAATGAACTTGTTAAATTAACACTTGAGAAGATGTTTGAAGTATATTTTGATGAAAAGTTCAATGAAGAAGAATATGATATAGAGGTTCATCCTGAGTTAACTGATTACTTTGTTTGATTTTAAAAAATAAAAAACGGTCGGCTGAATAAAATCTTACACCGACCGTTTTGTTTTTTAGTATAATTTAATCTTCAGGTATTATCTTGGCTATATCTGGTACTATATCGATTTTTACTTCACTACCTTCGACTAATTCACTTTCAAATGGTGGAACAATTTTAATCATAACTTCACCAAACTCTGTGTCTATATAGTATTCGATGAAATTACCAAGATAAACCACAGTTTTGATTTTTCCACTTATTGGTCCTTCTTTTGATATCTTTAACCCTTCTGGCCTACAACCTAATATATATTTTTCAGATTTGGCTGTTGGGAGAGCAGAAATTTTGTATGTTTTCCCTTTTAATCTTATCGTTGTTTCTTCTTTTCCAATTTCAAGAACTTCAATTGGGAAGAAGTTGATTTTTCCCATGAATTCAGCTGCAAACTTACTTGCAGGTCTTTCGTATATATCCTCTGGTGTGCCGATTTGCTCTATTTTTCCTTTATTCATTAACACGATTTTATCGGATAATGTCAAAGCTTCCGTTCTATCATGAGTAACATATATCGCAGTGATGCCTACTTCTCTTTGTATTCTCTTTATTTCAACTCTCATCTGTTCTCTCAACAGAACATCTAAATTTGATAAAGGTTCATCAAAGAGCAATACAGATGGTTCAACTACAAGGGCTCTTGCAAGCGCAACTCTTTGTTGTTGCCCACCAGAAAGGCTTGATGGTGGTCTATCGCCAAACCCTTCTAAACCAACTATTTTTAAAATGTTTTCAACCCTTTTATTTATTTCTTCTTTTGGAATTTTTCTCATCTTGAGTCCGTATGCTATGTTTTCTTTTACATTCATATGTGGAAATAATCCGTAGCTTTGAAAGACCATCGCGGTGTCTCGTTTCCATGGTGGAATTTCAACAACATTCGTATCATTTATCAAAATGCGCCCACTTGTAGGTTTTTCAAATCCAGCAATCATTCTCAATGTTGTTGTTTTGCCGCAGCCAGATGGCCCAAGTAATGTTACAAACTCACCTGGTTTGACTTCAAAACTTATATTATCAACAGCTTTTATTTCCCTACCCTTGTAGTCTTTGAATATCTTTGAGACACTTTCTATTTTTAAAGATACTTGCTTCACTCTCTATTCACGCCCCTTCTATAAATGAATAATCTTCTAGTTTACTGTACAATTGTTTTTTCAAGGTATTCGCTTTTTTTGACAAGAATTCTAAGTAGTCCAAATACTGTTAGTATTATTATTATGAGCACTGAAGATAAAACACTTGCAAGTCCGAATCTTAAATTTTCGGAGAAATTGTATATTTGCATTGTTATGTGATACCACTTTGCTGAAATTAAGAAAACCACAGCACTAACTGCTGTCATTGACCTAACGAAAGTGTAAGACAAACTCGAAATAAATGCAGGTCGTATCAGTGGTAAAATAATAGTTGAAAATACTGTTTGTGGGTTTGCACCTAAGTTTTGAGCGGCTTCCTCTATAGATGGATCTATTTGCTTTAATGTTGCAACTCCACCTTCTACCCCAACGGGTAATTCTCTAATAATGTAATTTATTACAATTATTGCGGCCGTGCCTACTAAAATAATTGGTGGTTTATTAAACGCTATAACGTAACTAATACCTATAAGTGTACCAGGTATTGAAAACGGTAGTAATACCAATCCTTGCAAAATCTTCTTTCCTGGAAATTTTTTTCTTACGAATAAAAATGCGACAATCATTGAAAAAATACCAGCAATTGGCATAGCAACACTTGCCAGTATAGTCGTATCTACAAGAGCATCCTTCCCTCTTTGGAGTGCTTCTTTTATATTTGCTGTTGTAAATGTGTAATCGATACCCCAATTTTTGACAAAGCACCCCATGAATATTGTTGAGTAAAGACCTATTAAAAAGAAAACTATAATATATACAAGCGTAGTTAAGAAAATTTTCGTTTTTGGGCTAACTATTTCAACTATTCTTCCACTTGGCTTGCCAGTTACTGTTACGTATGATTTTCTATTTACCACATATCTTTGCAAATAAAACGCTGTCAGTGTTGGTAGGAGCAACAGAAGTGATAATGCCGCACCTCTATCAAGTCTGTTCATACCGGTAACTTCAAGGTAAGCCGTAACGGATAAAACATTGAACTTACCACCAAGCATCAAAGGATTAGCGAAATCAGCAACAGAATTTGTGAATACCAAAAGCCAGGAACTAAGTAAACCTGGAAGTGAAAGTGGTAATGTAATTGTTGAAAAAATTTTCCATCTACTTGCACCAAGGTTCATTGCTGCTTCTTCTAAAGTACTATCAATAGACTCCAGTACGCCAACCATGGTTAAATAAGCTATAGGGAACATACCCATCGTTTGTGCAATCACAAGCCCATCTAACCCGTAAATATCCCAGTTCATTTTTAATAGTTGCTTAGTTATTAATCCGTTTGAACCAAAGAGTAAAATTATAGATAATGTTAATGAGAACGGAGGAGAAATGACTGGCAATGTTGCCATAGTTGATATAAATTTTTTGCCTTTGATGCTAGTCCTTGTAACTAAGAACGCGAACAAAAATCCAATGATTGTTGAAACTGTTGCAGTCAATGTACCAAGCAATATACTATTGAAAAATGCTTTTAAGTAGTTTTTTTCAGTCAAAATGGTCTTCCATACATTAAATGTAAATGTTCCGGTCCGTGTGAATGTCAGTTTAACAGCTTCGTAAAGTGGGTAGACGATGAATACTAATACAACGACGAACGTAATAATAATTGCGTAAGTTGTCACAGGATCTGTCGAGAATATCCCTATAGCAAATCCGATAACAAATATTGTAAGTGCTATTAAAAACATTATATCTATTGTGTTAAGCAATTTGATAGTATCTTCTGCGTTGTGAAGTTGCACCATTATTGCAACTACTTCATAGTCTTTTACAATGGGTGAAAAGACAACGAAATACTTTTTATTATTAATCGTTATTATTTTTGGAGAAATGTAAATTTCTTCATACAAAGCGTGTTCTTCGCCATAAGAAAAATCTGGTAGATTTTTTATAGTATTATTTAAACCCTCCAAGCTTTCCTCATAATTACCTTCAAAGTCATAAACATAATATTCCAAGTCCTGATAATTCTCTTTAATTTTTTCTGAGTCGGTCATAGAGATTGAATTAGCAAGTTTAAGTAAATTCTCCCGCTCCATGCGGGAGAATTCGTTCTTTATGGTTGTTCTAATCCAGAAAAGAATTGTAAATACTATGGTTATAACAGCTAAAAATTTTATTATTTTCCAATTTCTTTGTTCCATTTTTCTACTAACCTCTCTCTATTTTGAGCTTCCCAGAGTAAATCTTGTTGAATTAGGTTTATATCTTCAAGTTTGTAAACTAATTTATTTTTTGGAGCTTTTGGTGAAAGTGGTATAACATACCAACTTGCGATAATTGCTTGTGCCTTATCTCCAAGTATCCAGTTGTACAATTTTTTAGCTTCAAGAGGTTCTTTTCCACCTTTTATAAGTGACATAGCTGCTATTTCGTAGCCGGTTCCTTCTCTTGGTAGTGTTATAACAATCGGTGCACCTTCTTTTTGTAGTTTTACTAAGTCATGTAAATAACCAATAGCTATAGTTGTTTCACCAATTGCACAATCTTTTCCTGGTGCTGAACCTGATTTTGTGTACATGTTGACGTTTGCATCAAGCTTTTTCAAATAATCAAAAACTTTAGCTTCATCTCTTTTGTAGATGTTTACAAGTGTTGTAATAACGTTGTAAGCTGTACCAGATGTGTTTGGGTTAGCCATTCTAATTAATCCTTTGTACTCAGGTTTAAGTAGATCTGCCCAACTTGTTGGAGGATTAATTCCGAGCTCTTTTGCTTTGTTCTTGTTTGTTGCAAAAGCTAATGGCCCCACGTAAAGTCCTATCCAGTAACCATCTGGATCTTTAAATTTTTCATCAATGAATTGACTGTAGGGAGCTCTGTATGGCGTAGTTAAACCTTTTAATTTTGCCTCAACGTGAAAGACACCAACTCCACCAACCCATATCGAAGCTTGTGGGTTTTGTTTTTCCGCTTCCAACCTTGCTATAACTTCACCAGTTGAGAGTCTTACCCAGTTGACTTTTATTCCTGTTTCTTTCTCAAACTCTGCAAATAAAACTTTTGCTAATGGTTCTTCAAGAGTTGTGTAAGCATTTACATAATTTGCTGCAAAAATAAAAAATGTGGTCAAAATTACAACAAGCAAAGCCAAGACTTTCCTCATAGTAACACCTCCTGTTTTTTGGATTGAGAATATTATACACTATAAAATGGTAAACTTATTTTATACTTTCCTCTGAAAGTTGGTTCTTTAAGCATCAAAGAACTATCAAGGTCATGGAAATCAAAAGCTCCTGTGCCGAGTGCGAAGTGTACGCTTTGATTTACTCCAAGGCTCGACTCAGCCATGCAACCTAGCATCAATCTTATATTGGCGGCTTTTGCAATTTCGACAATTGCAAGCGCATCGCTTATGCCAGATTTCATTAGTTTGATATTTATATAATCAACCGCTTCTTCTTTGATAAGTCTTAAGACGTCATATTTCGTTCTTGCACTCTCATCAGCTGCAACTGGGAATGGGGAGTTCCATCTAACGTATTTTAAACCATCGATGTCGGTCATTGCAACTGGTTGTTCAAATACCGATATATCCACCCCTGCACGGTACAATTCTGTTACAAATCTTACAGCTTGTTTTGGAGTGTAACCTGTGTTTGCATCAACTATGTACTTGCACCCTTTACTCACTTCATGTATCGCTAATATAGCTTGTATATCTTCCTCTAAGTTTTCGCCAACTTTTATTTTTATAACTCTGTGCCCTTGCGAAATTATCTTTTTTACATCTTCTAACCTTTCTTCGATTGTACCTATACTCACAGTGTAATCTGTTTCTATTTCTCTTTTTGCCCCGCCTAATATTTGATAAACCGGAACGCCTATTTCTTCACTAAACGCATCGAGTACGGCGTATTGTACAGCAGCTTTTATGCTTGGAACGCCTTTTAGTGAGTCGGTAATATCGAAAATTTTCCTGTACTCTCTTACATCCATTCCAACAATCATTTCTTGAACAGCGTTTTCAAATCCCATCAAAGCTGAGATTTTCTCACCGTTAACTCTAAAAGATGGTGATGCTTCACCGTAACCTACAACTCCATTCTCAAGTTCTAAAATCACTTCGATATTTTGTGTCTCATATGAAATGTTGTTTGTAATGTGAAATGGTTTAACGTATTCAAATCGATTGAGCTTAAATTTTACGGATTTAATCTTTGCCAATTCGCATTCCCCCTTTTGTTTATTTATTTTTTACAAGGCTGAAATTTAAGTACTTCTATTTTACTTTCGAGGTCAATAACGTATCCATCTTCTTCTTTTGTAATGATTTCCATTTCACCTGTTTGATTATCGTAAGGGTCAAGTCTCCAAGAGATCTTTCGTGGTTCAAAATCACCTTGGAACTCTGTATTCGCAAACATTCTGAAACCATCAAGGTTTGTGAAATAAAATAATCTAAGGTCCTCGTTATCCTTTCTTCCTCCACCGAACGATAAATCAACCGGTACCCAACCATAATCTTCCAAATAAATTATTGCCCAATCATGCGATGAGGCGCCAATTGACGTAATACTCCATCCAGATTGCCATTTTGCTGGAACTCCAACCATTCGGCACAAAGTTATAAATAGCAAAGCTTGAAAACCACAATCACCTTTGAAAACAGTTGCAACATACTCTGGTATATTATCATAGATAGCATATGGTAACACATATGAGTAATTAACATTTAGCGTTACAAAATCGTATATCCTTCTTGCCTTTGCTATATCACTGACATTTTCTATGTTTTCATCGTGAAAAATCAAATCGATGAGGTTCCAAAGGTATGGAGTGAATCTTATATGTGGAAGTTTTTCCGAGAGGTCTTCGCTGGACGGTTTGTTTTTATATAGCCCATCGAAACCAATCCACTCGTGGATTTTATAAGAAAACTCAACGTAAAATTCTTCGTTATCTTTTCCTTCCATGTAAACTGTTCTTTGTCCAACTGAGTTTGGGGCTATTTTTACATCGTGACTTGCGGATATCAATTTTACATCAGATTGCTGAAATTCTTCTTTTGGAAACGGTAACCAAACTCTGACTTTTGTATCGGAGGGATGCTCTCTTTTTAGAGTTATCTTAGCTTGGATTTCGTATGTTTTAGGTTTTCCACCATCTATTAACCTTGTAATTGCTTTGTTTATAATATTTCTTCTTTTTTGAGTTAACTTCGTATTTTTATCTATTTTTTGACGTTCCTTAAAATGTGGATAATTGAAGAATAAATTACTATCGAATCTTTTTTCAAAGTATGGGGTATCATTTACATACATCCAATCGAGAATACCGTTTTTCATCAATTGTTTGAATTCACCTTTAGTAAGATTTTTTACTTTCTTTTTTAAAATGTTATACGCCTCTTTTTCTGAGATGCTGTATGCTTTTTTTAATAAAACTATCCGGTAAAGTTCGAAGTGCAATTTTTTGTTTAAGCCTTTAGGAATCTTATGTTCGATTCTTTCTTTTATTTTATGTTCGGCACGTTTGAATTTTCCAGCTAAGATATCGAACTTTATATCCTCCGGTGTTGGAAAGATGAGAAATTCCAAAACAATCCCCCCAATCAATAGCATAATTTTACATATTACCATACTATAATTTTACTCTGTTTTTTTAAATTCTCAAAATTTATTTTCAAGTTCTTATGTTAATTTTTTCAACAAAACAATATCGCAGCCCATTGCTAAGGGCTGCGATATTGTTTTTTAGTTTTTTGGAAAATTATATCTTTTCGCTTATCGCTTTTGCTTGCAAGAACAAACCGAGGTAATCTCTTCCACCAGCCTTGCTGTCAGTACCAGACATGTTAAATCCACCAAATGGATGTACTCCAACAAGCGCTCCTGTAGACTTTCTGTTGAAGTAAAGGTTTCCAACGTGGAATTCCTCTTTTGCGCGTTCTATTCTGTTTCTATCTTTGCTGTAAAGCGAACCAGTTAGACCGTATTCTGTTGCATTTGCTATTCTTAGAGCGTCGTCAAAATCCTCTGCCTTTATAATAGCAAGAACAGGGCCGAATATTTCTTCCTGGGCAATCCTTGCGTCCCATGGAACATCTTTAAATATAGTTGGTTCAATGAAATAGCCACCAAGGTCTTCTCTACCGTTTCCACCGTATATGAGTTGCCCTTCCTTCTTCCCTATTTCTATATACGCAAGTATTTTTTCCATTGAGCTTTTATTTACAACTGGACCAAGCCAATTTTCTTTGTATCTAACATCTCCCATTTTTATCTTTGATATTCGTTCGATAACTTTTTCGATAACTTTATCGTATACTTCTTTTACTATAACTGCTCTACTACCTGCGCTACATTTTTGACCTTGATAACCGAACGCGCTTACAACTATTCCTTCAGCAGCAGCATCTAAATACGCTGTTTCATCAACAACTACGGCATCTTTTCCACCCATTTCAAGGACTGTACGTTTTATCCATATCTGACCAGGTTGAGGTTTAGCCGCAAGTTCGTGTATTCTTAGTCCAACATCTTTTGAACCCGTAAAACTTATAAACCTTGTTTTTGGATGTTTAACAAGAAATTCTCCGGCAAGTGCACCACTTCCTGGTAAGAAGTTAACAACGCCATCTGGTAAACCAACTTCTTGGAGCACTTCAAAGAACTTAGCCGCAATTACAGGACTATCGCTTGCAGGTTTTAAAACGACAGTATTTCCAGTAACAACCGCTGCACTTGTCATTCCTACCAAAATGGCAAGTGGGAAGTTCCAAGGTGGTATAACTATACCTACACCTAAAGGTATATATCTAAGTTCGTTGTATTCACCAGTTATTCTTACCAATGGTTGTTCTGAAGCGTACCTTACCATTTCTCTCGCGTAAAATTCTAAGAAATCGATTGCTTCAGAAACATCTGCATCGGCTTCTACCCAATTCTTTCCAACTTCGTACACAAGCCAAGCATCGAATTCAAATTTCCTTTCTCTTATTTTTTTGGCAGCTTTTAACAAATACTCTGCACGAACATGGGCAGGAGTTCTGCTCCACGTTTTAAACGCTTCCCATGCATTTTCCAAAGCTTTTTCTGCAAGTTCCTCGTTTGCGCTGTTCACATAACCAACGATTTCATCAAATTTACTAGGATTTATCGATTTAATCTTTTTCTCTGTTTTGTAAGGTTTTCCCCCTATAAAAATATCGTACTCTTCTCCAAATTCTTTGTAGACTTTTTCAAGAGCTTCTTTCATCTTTGTTTCATTTTCTGGTTTGGAAAAATCTGTTACTGGCTCATTTTTAAATGGTGGAATAATTGTCCAATCTGTTACTTCGTACCCCACAACGCTCCCCCCTTTTTTTGAAGATTTTGTTAACCAAAGGTATTGATAAATTTCAAAAATCATATTATCTTCTTAAATAGGGGACACCCCCCAATATACTCTCAATAAGGAGGTATCCCGACATGACTAATATCCAACTCAAATGCCCTCATTGTGGCTCTTCTAACTTCATCAAAAACGGTCATGATAAGTTCAAAAACCAAATCTTCTTTTGCAAAGACTGCAAGCGTTACTTTAAACTTTCTTTCACCAAAAAACACAAACTCTTCTCTTTCCCTTACCCTCGTTGTGTTCATTGTAACCATGTCATGGAAA
>NZ_LNGG01000005.1:0-121737 GCF_011057735.1 Fervidobacterium sp. 2310opik-2
CGGATTGAGTACAGCCTTACAACCTCGCGGTACATAAGAAAACGAGGCAAAACATTTTCCGGCAAGTAAAAAGCTGTACTCTAGTTAGGCAATCTTATTTAAGAGAACAAAGTCTCAAGGAGGGGCAACCTGAAACTATTTTACCAGAGGTGTTAAAAAATATGCATTCAATTTTCAAAGACCAATTTTAATTTTTACCGAACTTATTATACGAGGAGGGATTAACATGAAAAAGTTTTATCTGAACTATGAGGAATGTAAAGGTCTGCTTGTCCGTGTAATTCTCAACAAATTCAGCTGAGAGTTTTATCTGAACTATGAGGAATGTAAAGGCAAGTGGCATTACTTTAAGTGGCGTGACAATCAAAGTTTTATCTGAACTATGAGGAATGTAAAGAAATACGTCTTTTGTTTCGTTGTACTTTTCAAATAAGTTTTATCTGAACTATGAGGAATGTAAAGCTTTATTGTTTGCCGCGGTTCTTGCCGCGGCCTTTTGTTTTATCTGAACTATGAGGAATGTAAAGAGTAAATTTTCTAATACACTTTTTGTATATAATATGGTTTTATCTGAACTATGAGGAATGTAAAGCCCGCAAGAATGACCTTGTCGCCAACTTTCATATTGTTTTATCTGAACTATGAGGAATGTAAAGTACTGTCTAATCTAACACGTGATGCGACAACACCACGTTTTATCTGAACTATGAGGAATGTAAAGAAGTGTCAATGTTAAAAAGTATACCCGATAGGTCCGGTTTTATCTGAACTATGAGGAATGTAAAGAACAAAAACATCATCCAGATTTCACCGTCAAATCTTCGTTTTATCTGAACTATGAGGAATGTAAAGGAAGAATGGGGAAATGTTCAAAGTCTCACTGATATTGTTTTATCTGAACTATGAGGAATGTAAAGAGCTTTGGATCAGGCTATTTCTAGTCGATTGGATACTGTTTTATCTGAACTATGAGGAATGTAAAGTATATATATGTTGTATACTATAGTGACGGCAACAAGTGTTTTATCTGAACTATGAGGAATGTAAAGGTTATTAAAGGTATCACAATCTATAGAGATGGTTCACGTTTTATCTGAACTATGAGGAATGTAAAGAAAACTCTTTGCGCCTCTTCGAGTTCATCCTCAAGCAGTTTTATCTGAACTATGAGGAATGTAAAGTTTTGTCTCTTTACTCATCGTCATCGTCACCCCCATGTTTTATCTGAACTATGAGGAATGTAAAGTTCTGTCTGTGCGGAATATTCATTTTTCAAAGACACCGTTTTATCTGAACTATGAGGAATGTAAAGTCTTCTAAGATCTCGATTTGTGTGTTTTCGATATTTGTGTTTTATCTGAACTATGAGGAATGTAAAGGAGATCTGGTCTATACTCTTTTTGTACGTATCTTCCAGTTTTATCTGAACTATGAGGAATGTAAAGTAGCGAAGCTTTCTCAAATCCATTAAATTCGAAGGTGTTTTATCTGAACTATGAGGAATGTAAAGTATTGTAAGGCAGTTACATTCAAGTGGAGTAAATAAGTTTTATCTGAACTATGAGGAATGTAAAGTAGCTCAATATCTTCAAAGTGTTTCAACGATTTTAGGTTTTATCTGAACTATGAGGAATGTAAAGATCGACAACAAAGACAAAAAAATATTACTTGAATACACTATACGATTTAAAAAAATATGATGGGAGGGATAATATGCGCAGAGCATATTTTTTGGTGAGTGAGAAAACCTATAAATTATTTAGGCGCAGGTTAAGATTCAATGAATTAAAAAAGTATGGTAAAACGTTTTATATCACGGCAGACTCAATACAAAGACGGGGCAAGCACAAAGACGGGTATTTTGTACGACCGCGTGAATTGGCATATATGAAAATATTGCTCAATGAAAACGATATAGAAGTACTTGGTCACTATGTAATATTCTCCAATGAACTGACAGAAGCAACAGAAGAAGAGCGCAAGATAATGGAACAGATGGCAGAAGAGGATTACCATGAATTGTGTGAAATTACCAGCAAGGAAAAGGAGGAGAAATTAGTATGACAGAAAAAACAAAGGTAACGGAAAACGTTGAAACAACAAACGAACAGACACCGCAAGATATTGTACCAGTCACGCAAGAATCAACACAGCAAAACATTCTAATGTACATTACTGATGATATGGTCAGCACACTAAAGCAAAGGTATGATATGTTTAGGAAGTTACAAAAAGAAGTCTTGGAAGAGAACATTGACTACGGCTTTCCAGCAAGATAAAAATCACCTGACCAAAATCCATCATTGCACAAATCAGGCGCAGAAAAGTTATCGAACTATTTGGGCTTATACCTGAGTTTATCGAATTAAAATCAATCGAAGAAAGAACTTTTGTTATATATAAATTCTGTTGTGAACTGAGAACACAAGATGGCAGAGTTATTGGTATTTGGATATGGCGTTGCAACAAGCGATGAAAAAGTACACTGGAAACAGACTCCACTTGACAACGCAAATACGATAATCAAGATAGCTAAGAAACGAAGTCACGTTGGTGCAGTATTAAATAACTTAAGCACATCAAATGTATTTACGCAAAATTTAGAAGACTATGAGCCAGGGCAAATTTATGCAGCACAAGCACAACCAACGCAAAAACAAGTAATACAATAATCGACACAGCAAACAAAGAATAAGCAAGCAGCTAAGTCAAGCGACAAACAAAAGAAATACTTTTGGGAATTAGTGTTTTATCGAACTATGATGAATGTAAAAAATGATGAATTGGAGGCAAGAGCAAAGTAGGCAGAGTTTTATCTAAAATATAGGAATTTAAACTTTTTATAACGTTTTAAAAGCATTCCCAAACACCCTTGCGCATATAATTGTGCAAGGGTATTTTTTATTCAAGAAAAGTGAATTTTAGTATATAATTGTTTGAGAAAGTGAAAAAGAAAAGGGGGAGTTGTTTTTGAATAAGAAGTTCGTTGCTGTTTTTTGGCTTCTTGTGCTTACGTTTCTGTGGGGGTTGACTTTTCCTATTCAGAAGTTGGTTCTTGTAGAAGAAGTTTCGCCGTTTTTGTACAATGCCGTTCGGTTTTGGATAGCGACTATTTTGTCTGCTTTTATGTTTCGAAAGTCTGATTGGAAACGTGGAGTCATTCTTGGTGTTGTTATGGGGATTGCGTACGCAACGCAAACGTGGGGATTGACTATCACGACCTCAACAAAAAGTGGGTTTATAACTTCTCTTTATATAGTTATTGTGCCGTTTTTCTCTTTTTTGATTGAAAAGGAGAAGATTAAGCCATTACAAGTTGTTGGGTTTGCTGGTGCGATAGTTGGTATGTATTTGCTTAGCAGCGGTGGGTTGACTGGTTTCAATTTTGGGGACTTTCTAACCACTATTTGTGGTGTTATGTACGCATTGCATGTTGTTTTAATCACGCATTTTTCAAAGGAAACAAGTGAGTATAGTTTGCTTACTCCGCAATTTCTTACAGTTGCCCTTTTAAATACTTTTCTTAATTTTTTCTATACAAAGCCAAATTGGAGTTTTAATTTACCTGCGCTTGGTGTTGCCGCATTTACCGCAGTAACAGCCACGATTGTTGCGATAATAATTCAGGCAAAATACCAAAGGGTTGTAGGGAGTAACATTTCAGCACTTATATTCGTCGGTGAACCCGTTTTTGCAATGGTTCTTTCCATGATTATTTTGCATGAGAGAATAACTCTCCTGCAGGGAGTTGGTATAATATTGATGATGGTGTCGATTATTATGGGAGTTGTTGAAACAAAAGAAAAATGAATTAAGGGTGATAGCGTGTGAGAGGAGAGAGTAAAAGTGATAAGCATAAATAAGCTTTCAATCGCATTCCCACAGAAGAATTTGTTTTCAAATTTCAACGCCACAGTTTTTCCAAGAGATAGGATAGGTTTGATGGGGAAAAACGGTTGCGGGAAGAGTACTTTGCTAAAAGCGATAGCTGGTATATTCAAAGATTACAGTGGAGAGATTAATGTTTCAGGTAAAGTACTGTATATGGACCAGTACAGGACATTTGATGCGTCGACGCCTTTTGAGTATTATTCACAAGTGGCGGATACTCCGGAAAAGCAAAGGCAAGTTAGGAGTATATTGAAGGGTTTGGGGTTCAATGAGGATGATTGGAATAGAAATATTTCAACTTTTAGCGGTGGAGAGAAGACAAGATTGCAATTGGGGAGACTTTTTATAGAAGAGCCTGATTTTCTTTTACTCGATGAGCCAACTAATTTTCTCGATATTGAGAGTATAGAGTTCCTTAAGAGTTTGCTCAAATCGTACAAAGGTGGGTATATAATTATATCCCACGATAGGGATTTTTTAAGGAGTGTGTGTGATAAGTTTTGGGAGATAAATAATGAGCGCGTTTGGATTTTCGATATGGATTTTGATAGATACCACCTTGAAAGGCAAAGGATAATGGAAACACAACGTCGTCAAGTTGCAAATATCCAGAAGGAAATTGAAAGGCTTAGAACGATTATCGATAGGTACAAAAAGTGGGGAAGAGAGAAATTTACTAAGCAGGCGAAGAGTAAAGAGAAGATGCTCGAAAAGATGTTAGAGGAACTTGAAAATATGCCAAATCTTTATTTGGAGGAAGAGGAAAAGAAGATAGGCATACCTGAACCTGAAAATACAGGGTATATGGTATTGGAAGTTAAGGATGTAAGCTGGAATAATTTATTGAAAAATGTCTCTTTTACAGTGTACCAGAAAGATAAGATAGCGATTGTCGGTCCGAATGGTTCTGGTAAAACAACTTTGCTAAAGATAATCACAAATCAAATACCGTACTCTGGAAGTGTAAATTACGGTTACAAGGTGAATGTGGCTTATGTAGACCAATTTGTTGACCAGTTAGATTTGGAAAATACCGTTTTTGATGAGATATTCGATGAGATGCCAGATAAGCCTGATTACGTTATACGCGCATATGCTGGTAGATTTGGCTTCAAAGGTGAGGATGTATTTAAAACGATAGATTCATTAAGCGGTGGAGAAAGGCAAATTCTTGCGCTTGCAAAGATACTTCTTCGAAAGCCTAATCTGCTTATTTTGGACGAGCCTACAAACCATATGGACCTTGAAACTGTCGAGGCACTTGAAGATGCTTTGAAAGAATACAAAGGTGGTATTATTATCGTATCACACGATTTGGAACTGATTAGGAATGTGTGTAATAGGTTTTTGAGTATAAAGGATGGTAAAATTATAGAAGTTGATGAGCCTGTGTTTTTCGCAAAGCAGGTGAAAAAAGAGGAGAAAGTTAAGAATATTGATTTTGAAGAGAAAAAGAAATTGAAAAATCAATTAAAAAGCTCTAAGAAGAAGTTAGAAGAGCTTGAGCAGAGAGAGAAAGAGATAAGCTCAAGGATAGATGAAATAGATTCTCAGATGTCTTATTTAAATGATTACGTTAAGTTAATGAATTTAACAAAAGAAAAGCAAGAACTTGAGGAAGAGCAATTAAATATTTTGGAGGAGATGGAAAATTTGAAAGTTAAAATTTCAGAATTAGAAAAGACTGTTGGAGAATGAAAATGGTGATTTCGAGGTGTTTGTATGGATGATTTGAGGTTTATAATCTCAGATCGTTTTCAATTCGAATTATCACAAGATGATTTACCATTTTTTTCAGAGCGCAGGATGATAAAGGCTAATCCTGTTTTGCTTGTATTCAAAATCAACGATAGAAACGAGGAAATTGGTTTTGTTGAATTTGATGTGCGCGTGGTAAATAAAAACGCTTACATGACTTATTTTTTGAAAAAACAGTATCGTGGCAAAGGTTTGGGTAGAGAGATGGTGAAAAAGGCTATTGATTTTGCGTTTAATGAATTGAATTTAAACAGGATAACCGCCGAAGTGTACGAGTACAATACGGCTTCGATTAAAATTTTGGAAAGTCTTGGATTTATCCAAGAAGGCAGGCTTAGGAAAGCAAAATTTCATAATTCGAGATTTTGGGATATAATTGTGTATGGGTTGTTGAGAGAGGACATATAATTGGGGGTGTAATTGTGAGTAAAAAAGATAAAGAACTTATAATCGGTGCTCATATGCCTATAGGTGGTGGATTTGCTCGAGTTCCAAGAGAAACAATAGAAATCGGTGGTAATGCATTCCAGATATTCCCACACAATCCACGGCAGTGGAATGCCAAGTTACCAAATGAGGATGATGTAGTACACTTTCTCAGGGACGTAAAAAAGTACAATTTAAATCCAGAATACTTTCTGTGCCATTCGGGATATCTTGTTAACGTAGCAAGCCCAAGAGATGATGTCTGGGAAAAATCGGTTGAGTTACTCGCAATAGAGATGAAGATTTGCGCAAAACTTGGGATAAAATATTTGAACATTCACCCTGGAAGTCACCTTGGTGAAGGTGAAGAAGTCGGAATTGAGAGGATTGTTAAGGCACTGAATTTGGTTATGGAAAAGGAAAAGAGTGTACATATAATGCTTGAGAATGTGGTAATGAAGGGTGGGAATATAGGTTACAATTTTTCTCAGATGAGGAGGATTATAGAGCAGTGTAAGTATCCTGAAAGGATAGGTCTAACTTTCGATACATGCCACGGGTACGACGCGGGGTACGATGTAACTAAACCGGAAGGTATTAAAAAGTTGTTGGAAGAGATAGATAGAGAAGTGGGAATTGGTAGGATTAAATTTGTCCACCTTAACGATACGAAAAATACTTTAGGTTCAAATAAAGATAGGCACGAAAATATTGGAAATGGTAATTTGGGTGTTGAAGGGTTGAAGGTATTTCTGAGTAATCCAGTATTTTCATCTTTGCCATTGCTTCTTGAGACCCCTGGAGATAACCCGGAACATGCCGAAGATATTGCGAAGATTAAAGAAATATATGATTCGATAGAAGCGCCAAATTAAAAGGAGTTGAGTATTTTGAGTTTGAACACTCAAGAGATGGAATTTAGTGAGAGGTTCAATGCACCAGTTAGTGAAGTGTGGAAAGTTTTCTATAATCCAAACGGTTGGGACCCATGGTTCACAGATGGTATGAAGATTTCTGAAGACGGTGAGATTTATTTTAGGTGGTTCAGGCTAACCGATGGACAAGTTGTAACGGACAATGGAAAAATAGTTAGTGTTATTAAAGAACGGTTGTTTTCCTTCTGGTGGTACGAATACGAAGATGGTTACCGTTCGTTTGTTGAGATGCACTTCCAACCAACCGGAGATAACGAAACGATAGTGACTGTCAAGGATAGAACGTTGGTAAAAGATGAGGAAGAGCTCCATGTAAGGTATGGTTGTGCTTACGGTTGGGGGCAGATGATGTTGCTCGCGAAGATTTACATAGAGAAAGGATTAATTGTTATATAAAGGGGGGAATTTGCTTGAAAGCAACGATTGTTTTGAACGGCGTATCAAACGGTACGATGTTTATCACAGGTGAGATGTTAATCGCAGCGGATGGTGGAGCGGAAGAATTGAGAAGAAGAAATTTACTTCCTGATGTTATTATCGGTGATTTAGATTCTATATCAGACGAGTCTATTGAATATTTCCAGTCAAAAGGTGTCAAGATACAAGTATACCCTCACGAAAAGGATGAAACAGATTTGGAACTCGCAATAAATTACGCGTTGAAATACGGGGCAACGGAGATTGAGATTTTAAATTGGCAAGGCGAGAGAATTGATATGATTATTGCTATGATAGGTTTGATGAGTAAATATGAAAATATAACCGCGGTAGCTGATAATTGTGAAATTGGTGTGCTTAGCACGGGAGAACATTCTTTAAAAGCCATTAGAGATGAAACTTGGTCTTTCATTCCTTTATGTGAAGCGGATTTCTCGATTTCTGGTTTTAAGTATAAATTCGATGGTAAGATGAGTATAACATCTCCAATAGGTGTAAGTAATGAAGCTTTGGAAAATAACGTTAAAGTCAATGTTAGAAGTGGTAAGGTGGTGTACATACGTTGGAAGAAAAGACCGTTGTGATATTGGGTGCAACAGGTTCGATAGGAACTCAGAGCGTTGATGTTATATCCAAATTGAAAAATTACAAATTGGTTGGGATATCATTTGGAAAGAATAAAAAAATGGCTGAAGAGATTGTTCAAAAGTTTGATGTTGAGTTTTACCATGGTGGCGCTGAGTTATCGGTCGGAAGAAGAGTTGACAGTATAGGCGAGTTATTGGAAATGACTAAGCCTGATATAACTATTTGTGCGATTCCGGGCTTTGAAGGAGTTAAAGCCACAATAGAAGCTTTAAAATACACAAGAAGAATAGCTCTTGCCACGAAAGAGTCGATGGTGTGCGCTGGAAAGTTTGTAAAAGAATTAGCTAAAAAGAATAACGTTGAGATTGTTCCAGTAGATAGTGAACATTCGGCTATATTTCAAATATACGAACCGCATATAGACCATATAGTTATAACCGCATCGGGTGGTGCTGTAAGAGATTTACCACTAGATAAAATAGCGGACCTCACACCTGAAGAAGTCTTAAAACATCCAACGTGGAATATGGGTGGAAGAATAACCGTTGATTCCGCAACGATGGTGAATAAATTTTTTGAAGTGGTTGAAGCGCATGAGTTATTCGATTTACCATACGAAAAGATAGAAGTTTACATTAATCCATCAAGCTTTATCCACGGAATGGTATTTTTGAAGGATGGAACGATAAAAATTCACGCGGGTAAACCAGATATGCGTGTTCCTATCGCTTATTCTTTGACTTACCCTTCAAGAGAATATACTTCATATGTAGCTCAAGTTGATGAATTTGATATGAGGTTATTACCTGTCGAGAAGGCGCGTTATCCTCTCTTCTTCTTCGGACTTGAAATTGCAAAATCAGGGGGACTCGCGGAACGTATAGCTTTCAACAGCGCAGATGAGATAGCTGTGCAATATTTCCTTGAAAAAAAGATTTTATTTGGTAAAATTGAAAAAATAGTAACTAAAACCGTAGAAGAGGTGCAAAAAAGGGCCATAACAGTTAATTCACTCGAAGATGTTTACAAAGTTGACGAACTATCAAGAAAAATAACAGAGGAGGTTTTATATGACTGTATTAATTAACATAATTTCTTTCTTAGCAGTATTCATGTTCATTGTTGTTGTACATGAGTTTGGGCATTTTCTCTTTGCCCGTCTGTTCGGTGTAAAGGTTCACGAATTTGCGATTGGATTTGGACCAGAGATTTTTAGAAAGAAAGGTAAAAAAACAGACTTCAGGATTAACATATTCCCACTTGGTGGGTATGTTCGCTTGAAAGGTGAAGACCCATCTGAAGAGGAAGACCCAGATTCTTTGTATGGAATATCCGCATGGAAGAGATTTCTTGTTGTATTTGCTGGACCTTTATTTTCCATATTAGCGGGATATTTGCTTTTTGTAATCATCATTTCCGCATGGGGATATACACCTATAATCATCGATAAAGTAATCCCTAACTCGGCAGCTGAAGAGGCAGGTTTGAAAGATGGAGATATCGTTTTAAAGTTAAATGGTAAGTACATATTTGATACGGTCGATATGACCGATTCAATAAGAAAGGGAAGAGCTATAGAACTTGAGATTCTTAGAGATGGGCAGAGAATGAATTTAGTGGTCACACCAAAACTTTCTAACGCCCAGTATTATCTTTACCTAAAAGATGTGCGTGGTGATATAGGCGGAAAAATAGAAACGGTAAATAATTTAGAGTTTGAAACGTATGTTAAAAATTACAAGAAAGAGCTAGTTACGATAAAATCTGAAGCAGGAGAGCTTAATTGTGTTATAGATAGTCTAAATTCTTTGCCTGAAAGATACACGATAGGTATTTATTACGGCCAATTTTCAAATGTTTTCGCTAAAGATGTTGAACCATTCAAAGTCGGAGATAATCTACTGCAAGTTGAAGATATGAAAATCCAAAGTGGCACAGATTTACTCGACCTTGTAACAGCTCTTAATCTGAAACCCGATGAGTTATACGTGGTAGCGAATGGTAACGTAGTTGAAAGCGTTGTAAAACCTCTTCCAGAAAGGGTAAAAGTTGTGTACTCAACTTCCAATGGTGAAATTAAGGAAATCGTCTTGGATAAATCAAAATTACTTGAAGCACTTTCAACGCCAGGTGCTTTAAAAGAAAGAAGTACAAGGTTAAAACCAAGGGGTATCGAAGGGATAAAATTAGCAATCGCAAGAAGTAATAGATTAGCGTTGTACATTTGGAAAACATTACCCGGTATATTCGTTGGGAAGAACATTCAAGATGTCACAGGACCTGTTGGAATGGTACAGATAATAGGACAAGCTGCGCAAATTGGTCTTGAAACAATTCTCACCATCGTCGCTGTGATAACAATTAACCTTGGTATATTCAATTTGTTCCCACTGCCAGCACTCGATGGTGGAAGGATAGTATTCGCGTTAATCGAGATGATTACTAGGAAGAAGATAAATAGGAATGTTGAGAATATAATCCATACGATAGGTTTCTTTATACTATTGGGGCTTGTGATATTCATAACGTTTATCGATATTGGAAGATTTTTTAGATAATTCAAATAAATTTTTAAAATAGGGATGATAAAGTATGGATACGGTTATTAAAAGACGTGAAACAAGGGTAGTTAAAGTAGGTAACGCGTTCATCGGTGGTGGTCATCCGATTTCTATTCAATCAATGACTAACACTAATACAGAGAACGTAGAATCGACTATTAATCAAATAAATGAGCTTGAAAAAGCGGGTTGTGAGATTGTAAGGATTTCACTTCCAACTTTGGAAAGCGCAAGGAAAGTTAAAGAAATAAAACAGAGAGTAAGTATTCCAGTGGTTGGTGATATTCATTTCGATTACAAAATCGCTATTGAAGCTATTAAGAATGGGATTGATAAGATAAGGATTAATCCGGGAAATATAGGTGATGAGTCAAAAGTTGAAGAGATTGTCAGAGCTGCAAAGGAATACAAAGTCCCGATAAGAGTAGGGGCAAATAGTGGCTCGTTGCCAAAAGATTTAGAAAATCTTCCAAAGGCTCAAGCGTTAGGTGAGGCGGCATTAAGAGAAGTTAAGATTTTAGAGAAATACGGTTTTGAAGATATAGTGATATCCGTAAAAAGCTCCGATGTATTGGAAACGATTGAGGCGAATAGATACATCGCAAAACTTGTTGATTATCCGCTCCACGTTGGCGTTACGGAAGCGGGAACATTGTACAATTCGCTGATAAAATCTTCAATAGCTTTGGGTGTATTGATTTTAGAAGGGCTTGTTGATACTGTTAGAATATCTATAGCTGGAGCGCCTGTAAACGAGGTTATAGCGGCTAAAAAGTTGTTAACGTTCCTGCATTTACGGAAAGGACCAAATATCGTAGCTTGTCCAACATGCTCGAGAACTGTATTTGACGTTGAAAATGTCGCTTTGGAAGTTGAAAAAATGCTTTCGGATATTGATGAAGAGATAACTGTATCTGTGCTTGGCTGTGTTGTTAATGGAATAGGTGAGGGTAAAGAGGCAGATGTAGGTATAGCTGGTACAAAATCAGGAGTAGTGGTCTTCCACAAAGGTGAGATTGTTGGAACTTTTACGTATGAAATGGGAATGGAGAAATTGAAAGAGTACGTAGAAAAAGTTATAGAAGAGAAAGCGAGTAATAGAAATTTTAGAAATTGGTGATTTCAAGAGGTGGTTGGATGAACATCCTGCTTGTAAACGATGATGGCGTGACAGCACCAGGTATATTATGCGCCGCCAGATATTTGAGTAAAGAGCATTACGTTGTTGTTTCCGCTCCCGAATCAGAGCAAAGCGCTGTGGGGCATGGTATAACGTTGAGATTTCCACTGTGGGCAAGGAAGTTGGATATAAACGAGCCATTCGAGATGTACGCAGTCTCAGGTACACCCGCAGATTGTGTTAAGATAGGACTTGACGTTATATACAAAGACAAGGGTATCATGCCAGATGTTGTGATAAGTGGTATAAATCGTGGTGAAAATTTGGGAACGGATGTTGTTTACTCTGGAACAGTCAGTGGTGCACTGGAGGGAGCGATAGCCGGAGTACCATCGATAGCTATTTCCGTGGCTGATTTCAAAGACCCAATATACGAAACAGGTGCGAGATTCTTATTGAATTTTTTGAAAGAATTCGATGTAAAAAGAATACCAAGATTTACAGCTTTGAATATAAACGTACCTTCAGTGCCGTATGAACAAATCAAAGGTTGGAGGCTGACAAGACAAAGCAAGAGAAGATACGAAGATTACTTCGAAAAAAGAATAGACCCATATGGAAAAGATTACTATTGGATGTTGGGAGATATAATCGAGGATGATCCCGACCCAAAAGCCGATTACAAAGCGCTTAAGGAAGGGTATATCTCCGTAACTCCCATAACGATATTTATGACAAACGAAGAGTTACTTAAAGAATTGGAGGGAATATACGGTGACGGTAAGAATTTTAGGTGATCCTATACTGAGAAAAAAGGCTCAGTCGGTAACAGATTTTGCTCAAGTAAGAGCGATAATTGAGGAATTCAAATTGACGATGTACGAACAAGATGGCGTCGGGCTCGCTGCACCACAAGTTGGTATATCTCTAAGATTCTTTGGAATGGACGATGGAAGCGGTTTTAAGATGATAGTCAATCCTGAAATCATAGAAAAGTCAGAAGAAAAAGAATTAGGAGAAGAAGGGTGTTTAAGCGTTCCTGGTGTTTTTGCTGATGTGTTGAGACACAAGTGGATTAGAGTCCGATACCAAGATGAACACGGAACCTACCATGAAGAGCTTTTGGAAGGTTATCCAGCGAGAATTTTTCAACATGAGTATGACCATCTCGATGGAGTACTTTTCATAGACCATCTAGATTCAAAAACAAGAACAGCTTTGGCACAACAATTGAAAAAAATAATGGAGGAAAGCAGGAAAAATAAAGAAAGTAAAGGAAAAAAGTGAACAAAATAATTGGAGGTGGGTTAAATGACGGAAAAAGTTAAGAAGACGTTCACCATAGATTATGAACTCGATATTCTTAACAAAAAAATCAGCGTAAATGGGTTACCGGAAAAAGACCTTAAAGATTTTCTTGATGAGCTAAAGAGGTCAAACGATTTCTTAGCTAAAATGCTCTATAACAACATTATCGAAACCGCGATTACAGAGATGCGTGTCATGGCATGGACTGGGATGGATATAAAAGAATGGCTTAAATCAGTTGGGCATGAAGAGTAACTTTTAGAAAATCTGAAAGCTAGAAATAACTGTAAGCTTTTAAACGTCGGGAAGAAATCCCGACGTTTTTTTATTTTCAACGCAAATATAATACTCCCATTAAACAAAAACACATTTTTTACGAAACAAGTTACATTGATATAATCATTCTAAAGTTGAAAACCTGAACTTGTTTAAAGGAGGCTTAACTTATGAAAAATTACTATTTCGATGAAAAACAAAGATTCGTTATTGAAAATTACAATTCATCTAAACCATTCGCAAGTTTCCTACCGGGAATAGCCGGTAAAAAAGGCATTCCGCTGTGGGTCTTTTACGTCAACAGAGGTCAGGGGATTGCTTCTTTTGGTATTGCCCACAAAGACAACCCAATAATGGAATTTCACCCTGCTTTTAGAAGCTATCAAACTGTATTTACGCATGGTTTTAGAACGTTTATAAAAGAAAAAGGCATGATATACGAACCATTCCAATATCCAAAAAATAAGGCTGTTTCCCAAAAGATGCACATCGGTATAAACGAGCTTGAATTGGTTGAAACAAACCAAGAAAAAGGTATAGAGACTTCCGTACTTTACTTTACACTTTCACAAGAGAAAATCGCCGCTTTGGTAAGGATAGTTACACTTAAAAATACCTCAGATAGTGATAAACAACTCGAGGTCTTAGACGGCTTACCAACGGTTATACCTTACGGGATTAACGATTATGGACTTAAGCACGTTGGTAACACATTAAAAGCGTGGATGGAAGTTTACAACCTCGAGAGTGGGATTCCCATTTTCAAAATGCGTTCTTCTACGGAAGATACAGTTGAAGTAAAAGAATTCTCTGAAGGGAATTTTTACACATCGGTTATTCAGAATAACAATGAAACAACACATGCGAAGATGATAATAGATACAGACCTTGTATTTGGTTACAACACGTCTTTTGATTATCCAAGTGTGTTCGCTGATGTTTCATTGAGTGAATTAATAAATAGAAAGCAAATAAAAACAAATAAAGTACCGTGCGCATTCGCGCCTGTTTCTGTAACACTAAAACCTGGTGAGAGTATAAAGATTTATTCCGTAACAGGTCATGCACCAGATACTTCAGTACTTGATGAGTATAAATCTAAATTTACCAATCCAAAGTATTTTGAAGAAAAATACATCGAAGGAAATGAGATAATCAAAGAAATTACGCGCGATATCGATACAGAGACGTCTTCAAAACTTTTCAATGAATATTCCAAGCAGAGTTACCTTGATAACCTTCTTAGAGGTGGTTACCCTATAGTTTTCAAAAATGGTGAAAAACCACGAGTTTATCATATATACTCAAGGAAACACGGGGATTTAGAAAGAGACTATAACTATTTTGTGCTTCTTCCTGAATATTATTCAAGCGGAAATGGAAACTACAGAGATGTCAATCAAAACAGAAGAAACGACGTTTATTTCAATCCTTTCATTGAAAGGTACAATGTAAAATTCTTCATGAACCTTATACAAACCGATGGATACAATCCACTTGTAATCAACGGAGTCAGGTACAAAATATCACCTGAAAATCTTGGAATAATCGATGAACTTGTCGAAGAAAATTACACCAGCAGAGTTAAAGAATTCCTATCGAAAAACACGTTCACACCTGGAAAGGTTTCTATGTTCTTAGAAAGAGAGAATATATCACTCAAAGTTGACGAGGAGGAATTCCTAAGACGTATTATCGAGATATCAGATGAAGAAACAGACGCTGTACATGGTGAAGGTTTCTGGACAGACCATTGGACGTACAACCTTGCCCTTATAGAAAGCTATTTAGAGATTTATCCCGATAGGGAGGAAAATCTTCTTTTCGATGATAAAGATTACACGTATTACGATAATTACATGGTAGTCTTACCACGAGAAAGAAGGTACGTTTACGTCGATGGAAAGGTAAGACAGTACAATTCTCTTGTCGAAGATAAAGAAAAAAGAAAGCTAATCGAGTCAAGAAACGAATACAAGAACGTTATGAGAATATCTAAAGGCACAGGTGAAATTTATCGAACAACGTTGATTTCCAAACTTATCAATCTTGCAGCTATAAAGTTTTCAACCACAGACCCGTGCGGTGTTGGAATTGAAATGGAGGCTGGAAAACCTGGTTGGTATGATGCGCTCAACGGCTTACCGGGACTATTTGGCTCTTCTGTCAACGAAACTTTCGAACTCGTTAGACTTTTGAATTTCGTTATAGAAAAACTTAACAATTACAAAGGAAAGGCTGTGCTATTGCCAATTGAGGTAAGTAAATTGATTGATGAAGAAGTAAAATTAGTGGAAGAATTTGAAAAATCAAACGAGGACCTAGAAATTAAAAATTACAAGTACTGGAACGATATATCTGATTTAAGGGAAAAATACCGTGAAGAAACAAAATATGGATTTACTGGTGAAGAAGTCGAATGCAAGAGCGAAGAACTCGCTCAAAGACTTGAGAAGCTGAGAAATAAATTATTAAAAGCTTTGGACAAAGCGATAGAAGAAAATAACGGTATTATGCCCGCTTACTATTACTATGAGGCTGAAAAATACGAAATAATTTGCGAAGAAAATGGGCAAAAGTACGTTAAAGTACTCAAATTCAAGCAAAAGAAAATGCCTCTATTTTTGGAAGGTATCGTTAGGGGATTCAAAGTTTACAAGATATACAAAGGTAAAGAATTTCTTAGAAATGTCTATCATAAAGTCAAAGAAAGCCCGTTATTTGATGAAAAGCTTAAGATGTACAAAGTTAACGCGTCGCTTAGCGATCAGCCAATTGAAATAGGTAGGGCGAAAGCGTTTACACCAGGTTGGCTTGAAAACGAATCCATATGGTTACATATGGAGTACAAATACATGCTAGAAGTGATAAAAGCCGGCTTATACGATGAATTTTACAGTGACTTCAAGAATGTTTTCATACCATTCTTAGACCCAGCTGTGTATGGTAGAAGCACGCTCGAAAATTCTTCATTTATAGCGAGTAGCGCAAATCCAGACGAATCCGTGCATGGTAACGGTTTCGTCGCAAGGTTATCCGGAGCAACCGCAGAATTTTTAAGCATTTGGAAGCTTATGTTCATCGGTGAAAAGCCATTTAGATATGAAAATGGAAAATTGATACTTACCTTCAACCCAGCGTTACCTTCTTGGCTCTTTGATGAAAACGGCACGGTATCATTCAACTTCCTTGGCAAATGCAAAGTGATTTACCATAACTATTCAAAACAAGACACTTACAAACTCAATCCAGAAAAACAAAAGATAGTACTACATACAAAAGATGGAGAAAAAATAACTTTAAACAACAATAAAATCGAAAACCCATATGCAGAAATGGTAAGAAATTTGAAAATAGAAAAGATAGAAGTTTACTTGGATTAAAAACCATTTCAAAAATCAAGGATTAAAGCTACCAGATAATTTCTGGTAGCTTTTTTGTTTTAATCATCAAAGCGAATGTTGTGCTATAATATCTATGATTCTAAATTGTTTTCAACTTTAGGGGGGCGATTGGCATGGTGGAAAAAAACGCAAAGGACATGAATAACGTAGGAATATTTAAACGTCCGTTGTTTTTCGCAAGTATCATATTAGGCTTGGCGTTCATAATTGGAATGTCAATTTTCGGTTATCTTTTCTATCTATCGAGAATTCCTCAAAAAACATTAACTGTAACAGGTTCTGCAAGGGAACGCGTAATATCGGATTTGGCGAAATGGTCTTCGAATTATTCTGTAAAGGTCACAGAATCAAAACTTGAAGAAGGATTCAAATTGATAAAATCTTTTGAAAAAAATGTGCTCGAGATTTTTAAAGAAAATGGTATATCGGAAGATGAGATAACAATTTCCGCAATTAGTGTAAACGAGCTTTACGTTGACCCAGAACGTCAAACTGAACGGTTCTACATACTCACTCAACAAATATACGTGGAAACAAAGGATGTAGAACATATAGCTCAAAAATCGAAGAGTATAATCCAAAAGATTTTGGATACAGGAATCGCTTTCCAATCTTTCCCTGTTGAGTATTATTACTCAAAACTTCCAGAAAAAAGAGTTCAACTCTTATCGGAAGCCGTCAAGGACGCACGGAGAAGAGCGGAAGAAATTGCGAAAAGCGGTGGGTTAAAAGTTGGAAAAGTCCTTAGCGCGAGAAGTGGTGTTGTACAAGTTCTTGCCCCGAATAGTGTTGAAATAAGTGATTATGGCTCATACGACACATCAACTTTGGAAAAAGAAATAATGGTAACTGTGAATGTTGTGTTTGAAGCTAAATAGTAAAATTTTGAAAAGTACATCTAAAGGGAGGTAGAACTGATGAGAGATTACATGGCTGAATACAGAAAGTGGCTTGAAAGCCCTCATGTTGATGAGGAAACAAAAAATGAATTAAGGTCTATTGCTAACAACGATGAAGAGATAAAGGAAAGATTTCTTTTTGAACTTGAATTTGGTACAGCTGGTCTGAGAGGTAAGATAGGCGCAGGAACGAACAGGATGAATATATACACGGTTGGAAAAGCTACGCAAGGCCTTGCTGAGTATATCTTAAGCAGAGGAGAAGAATACGCAAAACGCGGTGTTGTTATAGCTTACGATGTAAGACGAATGTCAAGAGAATTCGCAAGGACTACAGCTCAAATACTAGCGGCAAATGGTGTCCAAGTTTATCTATTCGACGATATCAGACCAACTCCTATACTTTCTTACGCCGTTAGGCATTTAAAAACCGCTTCTGGAATAGTTATAACGGCAAGTCATAACCCACCAGAATACAACGGTTACAAAGTTTACTGGGAACAAGGTTCCCAGATAATGGATGATATAGCGGAACCTATTGAAGAAAACATAAGGAAGATAGATGATTTTGGAAAAATTAAAAAGATGGATTTCGACGAAGCGATTAGTAAGGGGTTAATCAAGATAGTTGGGAAAGAGATAGACGAAGCATACTTTGAGAAAGTACTTGGCTTATCACTTAACGATGAGAATATAGATAAAAACATATCGATTATATACACACCTCTCCACGGGACTGGCGGAAGGTTTGTAAGGTATATTCTCACAAAAAGAGGTTTCACTAATTTCACGATAATCCCAGAACAGGAAGAACCAAATGGCGAATTTCCAACTGTTGAATATCCAAATCCAGAAGATCTAAAGGCATTTGACCTAGCATTGAAATACGCGAAAGAAAAAGACGCAGATTTAATACTCGCAACAGACCCAGACGCAGATAGAAACGCGGTTATGGTAAAACACAATGGAGATTACGTACCACTCAACGGTAACCAAACAGGAGCGTTGCTCATTGAGTACCTGCTTTCACAAAGGAAAGAAAAAGGCTTATTGCCAAAAAATGGAATTATAATAAAATCCATTGTTACTGGGGACCTTGGAAAATTGATAGCTAAGCAATATGGTGTAGAGACTTTTGAAACACTTACAGGTTTCAAGAATATCTGCGGACTTGAGAACATGCTCGAAGACAAGTACTCATTCCAATTTGGGTACGAAGAAAGTATAGGGTATGTCACAGGTAATTTTGTACGTGATAAAGACGGTGTAATGATGTCCATGTTAATCTCCGAAATGGCAGCTTACTACAAAAAACAAGGAAAAACATTGGTAGATGTCCTTGAATCACTCTACAAAAAGTTCGGATACTATTTTGAGGGCAACTTCTCAATGATATATGAAGGATTAAAAGGTATGGAAAAGATAAGAAGAATCATGGAAGTTTTCAGAAAGAAATTCCCAAAAGAAATAGGTCCTCTTGAATTAGTAGGATACATAGATTACAAAGAAAGAAAGGTTTACGACAGAAACGGCAATGTCATTGGTGAAGTAGAAAAACATATCCCAGAGTCCAACGTATTAAGGTTCTTCCTAAGTGATGGCTCTTGGTATGCTATAAGACCATCTGGAACAGAGCCAAAGCTTAAAGTTTACATTTACACAGTCGATAAAATAGAGACAGAATCAAAGAAAAAATTATCATTGATAAAAGACACTCTATTAAAAATAATAAACGAAGCTTGACAAAACAAATTTATAGAGATATAATATCCATCGGAGCCGGGGTGGCGGAATTGGCAGACGCAGCGGACTTAAAATCCGCTGGGGAGCGAATCCCCGTGTCGGTTCGACTCCGATCCCCGGCACCAGATGGATGCAATTTGGAATCTTATTGAGATACATTATACGTCGCGGGGTAGAGCAGTCTGGCAGCTCGTTGGGCTCATAACCCAAAGGTCGTGGGTTCAAATCCCACCCCCGCTACCAGAACTAAGAAGGCACTGGTTTAACCAGTGCCTTCTTTTTTCTATTCTATTTTCTCTATCTCCGAAAGTAAGTTTTTAAGCACTTGAAGATCGGAAATAATGTCGTCTATAGAAGCAAAAATGTAAAGTAACTTTGAAAATGATTTTCTATCTATACTTTGGAATAGCTTTTCAAGTGCTTTTATTTTATCTTTTGCATATTCATAGATGGCATCTACTTTATTTGTGAGTATTTTATTCAATTTTTGAATTTCGTCAATAAGTATGTGAGCTTTTTCAAGACTGACTTTGGAAAGGTCGAAAATAAATATAAATGGCTGTGGCATTGAAAAATCTACATTTGTCCTTTCGGCAAACTTTTTAAGTTCTAAAAAGATAACCATTTCAAGGAGTATTTCAAATTCTTTATTCTGAAAGTATTCTTTTTTGTCTAATACATACTGCGGACAGAGCGATACCAAAAATTCAAGGTTGTTTGGCGTGTTTTCAAGTTTTAATACGTATTGACCGGGAAAGGCCATTTGGTACATTTGCTGAAGTGAAATCAAATTTGAAATTTTGAATTTTTCGAAATTTTCTTCATTTAGTTCTATTAAATTATCTGTAGGAATATCAATATTAGTGTTATCGAATTCAAAAACAGAAAATATCATTCCAAACATTTCCTCAGTGGTATTGAAACTGTAACTTATACCAAGTAAGTTAATTATGCTCATTGAGTGCAAATCAATGAATTTCTTCCCGTTTATATCTATTATTATAGGCGCATAGTAATCGATCAATTCATTAAATGAAATATTTGGGTCAAAGTATACTTTCACGTGATTCTTCCCTCTCTTAATGTATAAACGTATGCTAATACCTCAGCAACCGCTTTGTAAAGTTTCTCTGGTATTATATCACCTAATTCTGTGCTGTAGTATATCTCACGGGCAAGTCTTGGGTTTCTAACTATTGGTACGTCGTTCTTCCTTGCTATGTCTATTATCCTCAACGCAACTTTATCTACTCCCTTAGCTACAAGCTTTGGAGCGAAATCTTCTTCTGGGTCGTATTTTAGAGCGCAGGCAAAGTGTGTCGGGTTCGTTATAACAACACTAGCTTTTGGAACTTCCTGCATCATTCTGTGCATTGCAAACTGCATCATTATTTGTCTTTGTCTACGTTTTATTTCGGGATTACCTTCTATTTCTTTAAACTCTTCCTTTATTTCTTGCTTAGTCATCTTGATGTTTTGTTCGTATTCGTACCTTGAGTAGTAATAATCCGCTATGGAAACTACTATAAGTGCTATGCCACATTTTATTATTAATTCTGAAAGCACACCCCACATAATTAAGGTTCCATCAATTAAACTGCTATCCACAGTCAATAAAACTTTATCAAAATTACCCTTTATCACACTGTACCCAACGAAACCAATTATCGCGAGTTTCAAAATAGCTTTCAAAAGCTCAAATAAAGACCTTAAAGAAAACATTCTCTTTAATCCAGTGATGGGGTTAAGTCTATTTAAATCCATTTTCAATGGTTTGAAAGTAAATAAAAATCTTGTCTGTAAAAGTCCTATAATAAGTGAAAAAAGCGCGGTTCCTAAGACAAGAATGGCAACAACTAAGAATGCTGGTCTAAATGTCTGAGATGCGTATATAATAAAGTCTTCAAGAGTTCTTATATCATTATCACTTATTTCAAAAACACTCTGTGTACTTGTGATAAGTGCGTCGATTAACCTTTTCCCAAGTAAAAGAAAAACCATGGAAGCAAATAGAAATCCAAGACCAGATACCAATTCCCTCGAAATTGGGACCTGACCTTCTTCGCGTGCCTTCTGACGCTTTCTTGGTGTCGCTTTCTCTGTTTTGTCAGGGTCTGCGAAGAGTTGTATATCTATTCTATCTATTCTATTTACGCTTAATTTAACCGGTTCAAATTTTTCAATTTTTGATATCAAAAAACTTATACCTCCTAATTTTTAAACTATTTCAATAATCTACTAATATACGGCTCAAGTTTGTAAATCATTCTAGTAATCATCTCAATCCACACAGGTATCATGGTAACTAACAGTAAAAACATTATCATGGTACTCGCTGGCATTGCAACCATAAAGACGTTCATCTGAGGAACAAGGCGTGATAGTATTCCAAAGAGCACGTTGATTAAAAACATTAAGCCGATGATCGGGAGTGCAATTTGGAGCGAAAAAATAAACGCATCCATAAATAATTCAAAGTACTGGCTGTTTATTTCTTTAAATGGTATGTCCGTTATGACAAGCGGGAATTTCTCTATCGATTTTACCACACTTGAGTAGATAATTAGATGTCCTTTTAAGGAAACAAATACGTAAATGGATATAAGGTAGACAAACTCACTTGTAATGGGGGATTCTTCCATCGTTGGATCGAGTGAGCCACTTACGTTAAAACCAGATTGTATACCGAAAATTTCACTACCAATATAGACCGCACCTACGATTGTGTAAGCCATTAAACCTATGACAAAGCCTATAAAGAAATTAAAAAGCAGGGATATGACTAATGTGGATATCGGTAAAGTTATCGGAACCATTATATTTACCATAGGTAATGTTACGTAACTGAGAGCCAAAAGCAAAACTACCATTATTTCTAATGGTAGTGAAAATCCAGCAAACATAGGTGCTATAACCATCATTCCTGTGAGCCTTGTTAAAATAAGCCCCCAGCTAAGCGCGTATCTTTGAAGCAGTGCGTAAATGTCCATGCTTCACCCCAATTAATTCTCGGAGGCGTATGTTTTATCCCTTATGATAATTATACAACACTTTGTTGGTAGGTTTGTCGTTGTAATATGGTCTTGTGCAGTGAGTACAACCTGAGGTTAAAAATGCGTTTTGGATGTCTGGAATTTGTTCGTATTTTATATCAGATATGTACCCGTTTTCGTCAAATTTAATTTCTGGCTCTTGATTTTTATCAAACATTATGTATCTGAGAATCTGGATTTTCCTATATCTTTCAAGTGTTGGTTGGGGCGACTTTTCTAATTTCGTGCCTTTAACAGGTGTAAATGCAAATAACGCTATCTGGACGTTTAAACTTTTCATCTTTTTGAAGATTTCGTACAATTCCATATCGTTTTCGCCAAGTCCAACTATGATGTGCGTTGTTATTCTTCCTTCGTATTTCAAAGCTCCATAACTAATTAATTCTAATGTGTAATCAATGGGCCAACCTCTGTAAAGCCTATGCAAGTTTGCATTTACAATATCTATCGCTATCCCAACTTGGTCAATTCCAGAATTCATAAATGTATCTAATTCTTGTTTATTCGCGACACGCGTTGAAACGGATATAGGTACTTCTTTGTCTATTTCCCTTATTTTTTGAACTAAACTGAGTATGTCTTTTGCATATGCTTTGTAATTTACCGTTTGGACGCATATTCTTTTGAACAGTTTTGTATTAGCCAATAAATTCTCGATATTAATTTCTTTCCATGTAACCCTCGAAAGGTAAGAAGGGTCTGTCTTCGAGCTTTTTGCATGTGTGCAATAAGCGCAATCGTATAAGCAATCACCGTCTAACATGAGATAGGCGGTTGGCATTTCGTCTGGAATTTTTTCGCCGTTCAGAAGTTTCCAAGTCCAAAATGAAGCTCTTAGAACCATTACGCTATACCTTCCTTTGCAAATTGTATCTCGTACAGTCTATAATACGCTCCACGTTTTCTGAGAAGTTCAAGGTGTTTACCCTCCTCAGCTATTTGACCATCAGCAACGACTATTATTCTGTCAGCTTCGACAACTGTTGACAATCTGTGAGCAATCATTATTACCGTGTTTTCTTTTGATAGTTCTCTGACTGCTTTTTGGATTCTGTGCTCTGTTTCAACATCGATGTTACTCGTCGCTTCGTCTAATATGAATATCTTTGCACCGAAAAGTACAGACCTTGCAAGGGCAATCAGTTGTCGTTCGCCGGCAGATATACCTTTTCCACGCTCAACAATTTCCGTGTAAACACCCTTCGGAAGTCTCTCAATGATATCCAACGCCTGAACCTTCTCAAGTGCTTTATAAACATCACTTTCCGAGTATTCTTCGTGGAATAGTCTTATATTATCAAGCAATGTTCCACTGAATAAAACAACATCTTGAGGGACCGCGGAAACTTGTTTTCTAAGCATTTGTAAATCGTACATTTCAAGTGGGACATCATCTATCAAGATGCTTCCTTGCTGTGCTCTGTACATACCGTTTATAAGGTTCATTATAGTAGTCTTACCTGCGCCAGTTTCACCAACGATAGCGACTAATTCTCCGGGATGGAATTTTAAGTTAACGTCTTTCAATATCCATCTTTCATTGTCATACGTGAACCAAACGTTTTTGAATTCTATCTTGCCTTCCTTTATTTCTGATACATTCCCTTGCGTATGAATTTCTTCCGTTGGCTCATCAAGTAGTGCAAATATCTTCTCCGCACTTGCCGTTGTGTTTTGTATGATATCGTACTTTTCTGACAAATCTTCTATTGGCCTCATGAAAGTGTCGATGTACGAAACAAAAGCAAATAAATCACCGAAATTCAAAACTTTGTTTAGTATGTACTTTGAGCCGAACCATATTATCAAAGACATGGTGAGGTAATAAAGAAAGTTTATCAGTGGCCTGAATATACCAAATACATACAACTGGTTCATACGTGATTTGTACAATTCTCTATTAACTTTATCAAATTCTTTTCTTTTAAACTCTTCAGCATTAAAAAGTTTTGTTACAGGCATTCCAGCAAGATTTTCAGCAATGTACGCGTTTATCTTCGCAATACCAGCCCTAACGGCTCTGTACGCTTTTATATCAAAATATCTAAACACTACCATAGCGATTATTATAAGTGGAAATACGTAAATGATATCCAAAAATAGCCTGGAGCTTATACTCCACATCATTATAATAACACCAGTCAATAGAAAAACATCGTTAATAATACTTGTGATAACTGAGGTGAAAAACTCCTGGACATTCTGCGTATCGCTCGTTATTCTCGTTGTTATCTGCCCACTGGGATGTCTGTCGAAAAACGACATTGGAAGTCTAAGTATATGGTCATAAAGCTGTCTTCGAATATCGTAAACGATTTTTCCGCCTATGTAAGTCGTAACAAAGATAGACAAATATTCAAAGAGAAATATACCACCAGAAACAATTAAAAATAACAAAGCCTGTCTTGAGATACCTGCAAGCTTATCCGCTGCGGACAGTTCCTGGGAAAGTATATAAGTATTAATTGCCTTTCGAACGATTTGTGGAGGCATGAGTGTAAGATAAGTCAAAGTAATGACTATCAGTATAGCGACAATCATTAAATGGAAATAAGGGAACGAATACTTCAATAATCTAAAAAAGACAGTTTTTTTAACTTTGCTTTCTCTATCTTCCGCTTCTTTTTGCTGTTTAATCTCCAAAATAGCTCACCCCTTAGGAATTTAGTTCACTATCTTCGAATTCTATCTTTCCAGTTATTTTGGATTTATAACATCTTTCATCTGCAAGTTTCAATACCTTGTTGATATCCCCTTCCGCAGGATAGATTGCAACACCTGTTGAAAATGTCATACCCGCTGAAGAACTAAAGCAATCTAATATCCTTCCAATTACCTTTTCGACGATAGTTTCTTCAGTTGTATTGAGTATAATTATGACTTCATCACCACCATAACGGAACGCGATATCTGTTTTTCGTATGTTCATATTTATACACTTACCAAATTTCTTCAAAATTTCATCGCCTTTCTCATGTCCATACATATCGTTAATCATCTTAAATTTGTTCAAGTCTAAAAACGCTAGTGAAAAACTGTTAAGTGGAATGTTCTGAATAAATTCCTCGAATGTTCTTCGTGTCTTCAACCCAGTCAATACATCAATCTCCGCTTTTTCTTTCACTGTCTCAAAAAACCTTCTGTTTTCAAGTATAAAAGCCATCTGGTCAGCAAGGTCTTTTAGAACGGTGAGTTGATAGTCACTGATAGGTTTTAAATCGAAATTGTTATCAGCTATAATCAATCCAAGTATATTTTCACCGCTTTTGACAGTGACAAGCGCGAACTCTTTTAATATATCAAATGTTTCAGCAAGTTCTGGAATCTCTTCCTTGGAAATTACGTGAGCCTCTCCATCGGTGTATTTTTTAACAACATCAAGTTCTATAGTTTTTCCCTCGTAAAGTAATTCAAGAGCCGATCTGAAATCTTTAGACACAGTATCTAAAAAGTCTTTCATATTAAGTTCGATATCTTCTATCGCTTCCCATATCCTATTAGCCTCTTCCTGTGTTCTTGGACCAATGGCTTTTTGGAAAACAAACTTCTCATCGGTATAATAAAAGAACATTGCTCTATTGAAAGAACCTGCGTAACCGGCAGTTATACCTGTGAGAAATGCGTAAAGTATAGTGTTTATATTTGAATCTTTATTAAGAGTATACTTAATAATTAATTTGGAGTTTATAAAGCTTTGCGCAAGTCTTGTTGCTTGGTAATGAATATAGAACAATTTTTTGGCCATTTCTTCCCTTAGATTTTTTATCATGTAAAACACAACATCTTGAGGTGGTAGGTTAAGTATATTGTAATCAAGAGATATACTATCAATTTCTGAATACAAAACCGCTCTTTGTTCTTCTACTTTGTCAACAACATAGATGTTTTTAATTTCAGAACATGAAAGTTTTTCAGAAATTCTCCAAAGTTTAAATAGATTTTCTGGAACTTTATTTGGGTCGTTGAAAACGTACAAGTCAACAAAGTAAGTCACATTGTACTTTATTATTTCACTTAACAGATATGATAAATAACTGTCTATGTAAGCAATCTTTATACGCCTTTTAAATTCATCCCAATGTACAGTCCTAACCATCAATTGCTTTGCGATCCATTCAAGAAATTCTTTATCTCTATTATCGAATGGAGCAATGTAATGACTATCTATGTCTATTTCACCAAATACGCTTCCATCATTTCTAAATATAGGTACAACAATTTCACTCTTCACATGAGGGCTGCAAGAAAGATAATTTGTCTCTTGCGAAACATCTTGCACAATGAAGGTAAGTTTTGTATCTGCCGCCTGACCACATATACCCTTTCCAACAGGAATTCTAACGTGTTCTGTAGGTTCACCCACGTATGGACCAAGGACTAGCATTCCTTCATCGTCCATAAGGTAAAAACCTGTCCAGTTGTAGTATGGGACATGTTCATCAAGCAATTTACAAATCATCTCAAGTAAATTTTCGTTTTTGGCAGATACTATTTGTTTTTTCAAATATTCGAAAATCTCTGATTTATCGTAATAATTTCCTTCAAGTTCTCCATGCCTAAAGTGGACAACCGATTGATATATGGCATCTGCAAGCTTGTCTATTTTACCTTTCTTCCATATGGAGTACACATCAAAAACGATAACTTTTTCACTCTTCCCGTCAACAACAATCCAATCCTTCTCACCAATACCAACGATAAGGTAAATCACAAAATCTTCCTTAGAAAGCTGAAAATCGCGCGCGCTCTTTCTGATGCGAACTGTGAGCTCATCTCTTATATTTTCTTTATTTTCGTCATACCAATGCGAAAGCTCGGTAAGTTCATTTCTGCTTATAGATAAAAGTTTCTCATAGAAACCGTCGAATTTGTTAGCATAGTTGTCGGTAATTGGCTTATAAGGAAGCTTTTTCCAAAATTCGATCCATTCTTTTTTTTGATATGTTAAAATATCAAGAAAATCACCTATGTGGTTTTCAACCAAGCTACGCATTTAATAACCTCCTCACTTTTCATTTTTTATTTTTTTACTTAATATTACCACTCTTCAATTTTTATTGTTTTTTCCTCCAATACCTCATATTTCATATCATCCGTGACTTTAACAATTATTATCTTTGTGCCATAAGAAATTTCGAGAATATCACCGGGTTTAACTTCGTAACTTGGTTTCAACGGTCTACCATCTTTTTTTACAAGTCCAGCTTTAGAGACTTCCTGCGCCACAGTTCTTCTTTTTATTATTCTGTTTTGCTTTAAAAACTTATCCAAGCGCATAAACTCACCCCTTAAAATTATACCACACTTTTTTTATTCGTTATACGAACAATTTATGAATTTTACCAAGCTTTTTGAAATAGCATTAAGTGACAAGGTGAATTAACAAAAATCTCGGTCACGTTGGACCGAGATTGCTGAAAATGATTTTTCGCGGAATTTTTGAAAATATATCATATATTAGACATCTAAATCGACTAAGCTAAGTTGTCTTGCGTGTCTCATTATGTATTCTCTTCGTTCTTCAGGATCTTTACCCATAAGTATTTCGAAAAGGCTGTCTGCTTCTTCCGCGTCTTCTATCTTTACTTTTATTATCTTTCTTGTTTTCGGATTCATCGTGGTTTCCCAAAGTTGTTCAGGGTTCATTTCACCAAGACCTTTGTACCTCTGGACTTCATATCTTTTGTTATTTTGCTTAGCTATGTTTATCATTTCGTTCAATTCTTCATCGGAATATAGATACATCGGTTTTTCTCCGCTTATAGACAGTTTGTACAAAGGTGGCATTGCTATGTATATTCTCTCTTCTTCTATTAGTTGTCTCATGTACCTGTAGAATAAGGCTAAGAGGAGCGTTCGTATGTGCGCGCCATCAACGTCAGCATCGGTCATTATAACAATTTTTCCGTATCTAAGTTTGCTTGTGTCAAAATTCTCGCCAATCCCTCCACCAATAGCCATTATTATATCTTTTACCTGTTCATTTTTGAGAAGTTTTAATTCACTGCTCTTTTCAACGTTTAGTATTTTTCCCCTGAGTGGTAAAATGGCTTGGAAGTTTCTATCTCTAGCTTGTTTTGCACTACCACCTGCGGAATCTCCCTCAACAATAAATAGTTCTGCCTCCTCGAAATTTTTGGTTATACAGTCAGCAAGTTTACCCGGCAATGTTGACGCGCCAAGCGCGCTCTTCCTTTTTACGGCTTCCCTTGCTCTTTTTGCAGCTTCTCTTGCTTCTCTTGCTTGTTGGGCTTTTTGAATGATTATCTTTAAAACTGTTTCGTTAACTTCGAAATAATCGGTTAGTTTATCCCTTACAACTTTTGCAACGGCATCTTGGATTTCTTCATTTCCAAGTTTTGATTTTGTTTGTCCTTCAAATTGAGGTGTTCCCATCATAAGTACGTTAACAACAGCGGTCATACCTTCACGTAAATCTTCACCTTTGAACGGTTCACCTTTAATTAAATTTTTCTTTTTCCCAAGTTCATTAACAACTCTTGTGAAAGCCGTTTTAAAACCAGTAACGTGCGTTCCACCATCGATTGTTTTTATATTATTGACAAATGAAACTATTGTTTCACCATCTTCATCCGTGTATTGGAATGCTATATGCACTTCGCAATCTTGTTGAGAACCATCGATAACAACCACTTCATGTAATGTTTTTGAACCTTTATTCAAATGAGCTATAAATTCCTTCAAACCGCCAGCGTAATGGAGTGTCCTTTTAATATCGTTTCTTTCATCAACAAATTCGATTGTTATGCTTGGATTGAGAAAAGCCAAGTCTCTTAAGCGTGTTAATATGGTATCCGAATCAAATTCGGTAGTTGTAAATATGAGTTTATCTGGTTTGAACCTTACGATTGTTCCTCTCTTGTTTGTTTCTCCAATAACCTCAACTTCTGTTGTTTTTATACCTCTGGCGTACCTTTGTCTATAAATTTTCCCATCCCTGTGGACTTCAACTTCCATCCACTCAGAAAGCGCATTAACAACGGAAGCACCAACACCATGTAAACCACCACTAACTTTGTAACTGCTTTTTGAGAATTTTCCACCAGCGTGAAGCGTAGTCATGACTACTTCTAGAGCGCTTGTGCCTGTTTCGGGATGGATATCGACAGGGATACCTCTACCGTTGTCCTCCACTTCAACTGAACCATCGGACTTTATTGTAACTTTTATAGTATCACAAAATCCTTGAAGGGCTTCGTCGATACTATTATCAACAATTTCATATACAAGGTGGTGTAAGCCATTCTTTCCTGTTGAACCAATATACATACCCGGTCTTTGCCTGACAGGCTCAAGACCTTTTAAAACTTGTATATTTTGAGCATTGTAATCACTTGCTTCATTGATATTATTAACATTTGTTGTGGGATTGTCTACTCTATCTATCATCAAAACACCTCCATACCGGGATTTTTAATATTTTGCTTATTTAATGCTCAGCAACTAACGATAATTTTATCAACTTTAATTTGCACGATGTTGTATATTCTTTTTTTTATTTGTCTCGACATTTTTCTTATTTCGCTAGCCCAAATACAATCATCACACTCAATAGAAAGAGTGCCTTCTTTATATTCAATGAATTTAATGTGTTTTGCTATAATCTGGCCAAATATCTCTTGAGATTTTTCACTGAGAATGGAAAGAAAGTAAACTTTTTGAAAGAATGAATTTGTTCTTGACAGTTCCTTTATGGCGTTTTTTAAAGTAAGCATTTAATGTATCCCTCAAATTCTTCTGATAACTTTTTACTTAATTCATAGGATCTGGTTTGGATATCTCCAATTTGATTGACAGGTACTATTCCTCTACTTGTATGAGTTAAGAACACTTCATCACATTCAAATAGTTCGTAAGGTTCAACGAATCGTTCTTCGATTGTGTATCCTTTTTCTTTCAAAAAAATCATTACATACATTCTCGTTATTCCATCTAGTATTCCAGATTCGAGAGATGGGGTGATAATCTTTCTTTGCTTGATTATAAACACGTTGCTGAAAGTCCCTTCACACACTTGCCCTTTATTTCCTAACATTAAAACATCATAATTGTCCCCTTTTGTCAATCGCGCAAGGTATATGTCCGGTCTTCCAAGAGATTTTAAATCTGGTGGAATGCTCCATGGATCCGCCCTTCGAACGTTTGTAAAATCTATCTTAATGTATCCGGCGTTCATATCTTCTGCCGTCTCTCTGAATACATAACTGACCAATTTGTTTGAATAAGCATAAACAATCCTTATTCTTTCAGAAAGATTCTCATATACGAGATTTTCAAATTCTTTAAACGACGGTGGATCGATTTTCAAATAAGATAATGATTTGCATAATCTATTGTAATGTTCCTTTACCGCAAAGGGTTTATCGTTGTATGTTCTTAATGTTTCATAAACACCTATCCCTTTGGTTAAAACTTCTATGAGTTCAGTCGTTTGAAACTTGCTTTTTAGCAACTTTCGACACCACACCTTCTGCTGTTACTGACAGTATAACGGTTTTGACAAAATCGCCAATTATTCCACCATTTGTTTCGTGTGGTATGTAATATTCATCGTAACCAATGTATATTCCATTCATAACTCCCTCAACAAGAACTGTTGTTGTCTTTCCTACCAGCTTTCTCTTATAAGCGTTTGCGACATTTTGAGAATGTGATATGAGCATTTCAACTCTATCTTTCTTGACATTACCAGGTACCTTTCTGTCCATTTGAGCCGCTCTCGTGCCAGGTCTTTCCGAGAACCTAAATGCGTGAACTTTGCTGAATTCTAATTTTGATACCAAATCAATTGTTTCTTGAAATTCCTGCTCGCTTTCTCCTGGGAAACCAACCATTATGTCCGTTGTTATTGAAAATAGCGGGTCAGCTGCCCTTAATTTTTCAACTAAACCCAATAAATAATCAGCCGTATAGTTTCTTCCCATTCTTTTAAGAACGCTGGTGCTACCACTTTGGATAGGAATATGTAAATGATTGCATATCTTATCGTTTTCAAGGATTATATTTATAAGTTCATCATCTAAATCTTCAGGGTTTATTGAACTTAATCTTATCCTGAAGTCGCCATTTATTTTCGAGACCTCGTTAAGTAGTTTAGCTAAATTCGTACCGATATCCTTACCGTACTTACCAAGGTTAAGACCTGTTATAACTAATTCTTTATGTTTTTTAGTAATGAGTTGCTCTGCTTCTTTGATTACAACTTCTATGGGTTTGCTTCTAATTCTTGTACCCCTCAGACTTCTTATAACGCAATATGTACAACCATTATTACATCCATCTTCAACTTTTATGAAAGCTCTTGACCTTTCAGCAATAGAATCTTTTACCATTTCGTAAGAGATATCATCTTCACGCCAATAATCTATTTTTGAATATATACCATTTTCGTTCAAAAATTTCACAATGCTTTTCTTTTCAGAATTGCCAAGAACTAAGTCTACTCCAAGTGTTTCATATTCTGAGCTCTCTCTTGGAATCTGAGTATAACAACCAGTAAGGATTATCTTTGAATCTGGGTTTTCTTTTCGTATATGCCTAATGGTCTGCCTTACTTTTCTTTCTGCTTCACCGGTTACAGCACAACTGTTGATTATGTAAATATCTGCGTTAACATCTGACTCAGGAATGACAATATAGTCTGCGTTTTCCAACATTTCTATCATTAATTCGCTTTCATATTGATTCATTTTACAACCTTGTGTTATAACAGATACCCTTGTTTTATTCATAATCTTTTAACCATTCACCACCGTTTCTTTCCTTATAGCGCTCTTTAATACCGATATTCTCATCACTACACCAATCAAAGTATTATTATCATCAACAACAGGAATTACTTTGAAATTCTTTCTCATAAATGCGTCCGCTACATAAAGGATTGTGTCGTTAGGCTTTACAGTAAAAACTGGTTTTGAAATGTATTTTCCAACAGGGTCACGAGATATTTTCTTAAGATTATTTAATACAAGATTTGTATCTGGCAAAAACGCAGCAGTTTGAAGCAAGTTGAAATAACTTGGTAAACAAGCCCTGATTATGTCTTCTTCACTAATAAAACCAACGACTTTTAAATCATTATCAACAACCGGAACTCCAGACATACTTGATTTTTCAAGTAAATCTATAACTTGCTCAACAGTTTCATTTTCGAAGACAAATGTTAAATCGTAAGTCATCACATCCTTAACTTTTAAAGTTTCCATATTATTCCACCCTCTCACTGTTTATTAAACTTAAAAACCTCTCTATTTCGTTCCTTGAAGGTGGTTCTTTACCCATGTACGTAGTTTTAGCAACTGCTGCAGCGTAACCATATCTTGCCATATCGATGCAACATTTATCTTCAAAATGAGCTATTACCATACCTGCAACAAAGATATCTCCAGAACCCAATAAGTACGAATGGTCAATATCTGTCTTTGGTGAGAATTTCCAAACTCCATCAGCTGTTCCAACAAAATCGAATACTGTTTTGTAAGATAATATGACAAGGCTTGCACCACGTTTTACAAATTCTTTTGTCATTTCAATATATTCTTTTTCTGTATTCAGTATATTTCCTAGTATCTTTTCACTTCTTCTCATATCGTATTTTAGTACGTCTGGAAAGGATATCTTTATTGACTCATTTATTATTTCATCACGTGCTTCCCAAAAAACTGTTTTTTTGTATTTTTTAGCTATTTTTGTCAATTCACCATAGATACTATTTGGCACACCGCGTGGTACACTTCCAGAAATAACAACCGTGCTTACTTGTTGTACGAGAACTTCGTAACGTCTTATAAAAGATTCTATTGAAGAAGAATCGACAATTGGTCCTTCAGAATTTATCTCTGTAAGAGTGTGATTAATTGTATCAGCAATCGCTATATTCTCACGTGTTTCATCGTTTATATGTACAAAACTTGTCGTTATCATTTGACCAGTCTTTTTAAGTTCAGAAATGAGAACTTTGCCAACGTATCCCCCAACGAAACCAGTAACTATTGATGGAATACCATACTTTGAAAGTATTACCGCGACATTTACACCTTTTCCACCAGGTGTCATTTTATTTTTTTCGTTTGGTACGATGTTTAATTTATCTAAAGTGAAGTTGTCTATTACAAATTCCCTATCCAAGGCAGGATTCAAACAAACTGCAAGCACTTTTTTCATGATTTTACCCCCAATATGTAATCTTCCGGTTTACCGTTATAAGTCATTCTACCATTTTTCATAATAACTAAGATATCCCCCAACCCTATAAATCTCTTCAATGTACGCGTCGCTAATATTATTATCCTCTCTTCTGAAAGGTTTTTGAGCAACTTAGTTACAAACTCGACGTGTTCATCATCAAGATGGTCAAGGATGCAATCGAAAACAAGTATAGAAGCCTTTCTAAGCGAGGATATAAACAACAACAGGCCTATTTTTTCAAGCACATACAAATCAGAAAGAGGTGTTTTTTCAAATTTATAAAGAGCTTTTAATACTCCAAATTCGTCTAACTGAGTAGCGTATTTTTCAACACTGAATTCAAAATCACGACCAAAAACGATATGTATCAACTCTTTCAAATTAATATAATCTAAAGATTCCAAAAAATTTGTATCAAGATACCCTACAATACTCCTAATTGTTTTTTCATCAATACTTTGAATGTCTTTATCGTCAAAGTACATCTTTCCAGAATACTTTATATCTGGGTATATCTCTTTATTTAAGCACGCAAAACTTCTCAGGAAAGCGGATTTTCCTGAGCCTCTTGGTCCATAAAGAACTGCTATATTGCCAACATTGAGAGTTAAGTTTATGTTTTCAAAAAGTACACTTTCACCAACACTTGCTGAAAAATTCTCACATTTTATTTTCGATATTTTGCTCTCGTTGTTTTTTCTTTTCATCTTTTTTCACCGTATCTTTCAATCTTTCCTCAAGCATTTCCTGGGCCTTTTCGTTACCAAGATTTGCTAATTTTATAAGTTCATACTGAGATAATATCTTTTCCTGAGTTTTCTTTTTTAACTTCTGCATCATTTCATCCCCTTTTTGATTTCTATTTTTCTTTTTTCGATAATATTATACCATTTTTCAGTTAAAAGGTCTTGTATGCTTTTTTAATTTTCTGCTTCTTAAGTTAAGTTTTATTAATAAAAAACTAAGGTGAGACACCCTTTAAAGAGTGCCTCACCTTAGTTTTATGTTTTTTAATTTTTAACCTGCCAAAGTCAAAAAGTTTAAAGCATTAGAAATTTTTATCCCATTCTTCCATAAATTCCTTTATTCTTTTTAAGCCTTTATCGAGAGTTTCAATATTTGTTGCAAAACTCATTCTTACAAAGCCTGGCATATCAAAAGCGCTTCCAGGAACTGTCGCTACTAACTTTTCTGAAAGCAATCGTTTGCAAAATTCCTCATCGCTACCTTTGACTTTGAAGAACAAGTAAAATGCACCTTTTGGTTCTACAAAAGAAAGGCCATATTCTTCCGCTTTTTCAACAACAAATTTTCTTCTTTTTTTAAATTCTTCAATCATGTAAGAATTGTCAGTTTCACACGCTTTGATAGCTGCATATTGAGCGGTTGTGTTTATGTTAGAACTTAAGTGACTTTGTATTTTAGAAATTCTCTTTTTGATATCTTTATTCTTTGTCGCGACGTATCCAACCCGCCAACCAGTCATCGCGTGCGATTTGCTGAATGCGTTCACGTATATCAATAAATCGTCATCTACAAGACCATACATTGAAACATGATTACCTTCGTAAACTAAATCATCATAAACTTCGTCACTTATTACGTATATTCTCTTTTCGTTGGCTATGTCTGCAATTGCTTTCATTGTTTCATAATCGTAAATTCCACCCGATGGGTTGTTTGGTGAATTTACAACTATCAATTTTGTTTTAAGAGTTATCGCTGAAAGTAATTCGTCCACGGTTGGGACAAATTGCCTTTCAAAACTTGTTCTAACTACAACTGGTTTCGCTCTGACCATTGTTATTTGAGCAGGGTAACTAACCCAGTACGGCGCAAAGAGTATAGCTTCATCACCTTCATCAAGAATTGAGGCAAAAGCATTGAAAAGCGCCTGTTTTCCCCCGTTACTCACAACAATTTCATCAGGAGTAAATTGAACTTTTTTCTTTTCCTTTAAGTATTTTGAAATAGCCTCTCTTAAAGGTAGTATCCCATTACTGTCTGTGTACTTTGTAAGTCCTTTATTAAGCGCATTAATTGCTTCTTCAATAATAGGTCTTGGCGTTTGAAAATCAGGTTCTCCAGCCGTTAAGTTGACAACATCTTTACCTTCAGATATGAGTTTTTTTGCAAGAGAATCTACCTCTAATGTTTTTGAAGGAGCTATTAAATCAACAGGATGCATATTTATCTCTCCTAATCATTTTTTATATCTGAAAACAGGGTATTTTGTCGCATTTACATCATCAAGACGTCTGATCGGTGTTTTGTACGGAGCTTTTTTAACAAGTTCTGGATTTTCAATAGCTTCGTTGTATATCTTTTCCATAGCATCTATAAATTCGTCAAGTGTACGTTTACTTTCAGTTTCTGTTGGCTCTATCATCATCGCTTCGTGAACTATCAACGGGAAGTACACTGTCGGTGCATGGAGACCATAGTCAAGTAATCTCTTCGCTATATCAAGTGTTTTTACACCAGTTTTCTTAACAAATTCTTCGTTGTCGATAACAAACTCGTGCATACAAATCCTATCGTACGCAACTTTATAAATTTTCGATAACTTTGCCCTTAAGTAGTTCGCATTCAGAACAGCCATATCACTTACATGTTTCAAACCTTTGTTACCCATTGTAAGTATGTAAGTGTAAGCTTTAACCATAACCGTGAAGTTACCGTAAAAGCTTCTTACCATTCCTATGCTCTTTGGTAAATTGTAATCTAAATCATACTTTTCGCCAGCTTTTCTAATTACTGGAACTGGTAAGTATGGTGCAAGGTGTTTTTTAACACCGATAGGTCCGCTACCGGGACCACCCATTCCGTGTGGCGTGCTAAAGGTTTTGTGTAAATTCAAATGGACAATATCAAAGCCCATATCACCAGGTCTTGTTCTGCCCATTATTGCGTTTAAATTCGCTCCATCGTAATAAAGTAGCGCACCAACTTCGTGTGCCATTTTTGCTATTGTAAGTATATCTTTCTCAAATAAACCTAATGTGTTAGGATTTGTAAGCATTATAACCGCAACATTTTCATCGAGGTGTGCTTTTAGCTCTTCCAAATTGACACAACCATCTTTTCCTGATTTCAATTCCACGACTTCAAATCCTGCCATGGCAGCCGATGCTGGATTTGTACCATGTGCGCTGTCTGGTACAAGCACTTTTCTTCTCTTATCAAGCTCTCCTTTGTCTTCAAAATAAGCCCTTGCAACAAGCAATCCTGTCAGTTCTCCGTGCGCTCCAGCGGCTGGTTGTAAGGTCATGTCGTCCGTACCAGTTATCTCGCAAAGCATTTCTTTTAAATGCCCCATGAGGTCTATTGCGCCTTGAATTGTTTCTCTTGGTTGCATTGGATGAAGTTGCGTAAACAACATTGCCATATCCTCGTTTATCTTAGGATTGTATTTCATTGTGCATGAGCCAAGTGGATAAAAGCCTTTGTCGACGGAGTAATTCTTAGATGCAAGTTCCGTGTAATGTCTTACGACATCGACTTCGGAAACTTCTGGAAGTAGTGGTTTTTCTTTTCTTACAAGATGTTCTGGTATACCACAATCAACACTTGGCAATTCATATTCGGGTAATTCATATCCTTTTCTTCCGGATGTGGATTTTTCAAATATGGTCATTTTGACATCACCTCGACTAATCTTTCAATGGAAGCCTTGGTGTTAACTTCTGTGGAACAGACCAAAGCGCTTGGACCAAGTTCTTTGTAGACTCTATCTATTGGGATAGGACCTAATATACCATCTTTCACCATTTCATGCCATTTCTGTCTGTATGTCTCTGGTACCTTTACAACGAATTCATTGAAGAATTCACCATTGAATATTCTTGAAAAGCCTCTTTCTTCAAGCTTCTTTGCTAAATAATGTGCGTTGTTGAAAGAGCGCCACGCAACTTCTTTTAGTCCCTCTGGTCCCATCGTTGAAATATATATCGCGTTGATTAAAGCGATATACGCTTGGTTAGAACATATGTTTGATGTTGCCTTTTCTCTTCTGATGTGTTGCTCCCTCGTTTGAAGTATCATCACGTATCCTTTGTTTCCTTCCAAGTCTTTTGTTTCACCTATTATTCTTCCGGGCATCTTTCTAACATGCTTTTCAAGTGTTGTGAAAAATCCTATTCCAGGTCCACCAAAGTTTGGTGTTACACCAAGTGATTGTCCTTCTCCAACCACGATATCTGCGCCAAACTTTCCAGGTGCTTCAAGGAGCGCAAGAGATACCGGTTCAGCTACAACTATAAACATTACATTCTGTGGAATAACTTCTCTTATCGCTTTTAAGTCTTCGATTACACCAAAGAAATTAGGATAAGCTATTGCAACAGCTGCGGTTTTATCATCAACACTCGATTTTAATTTTTCGATATCAACTTTTCCACTTTGGTCATAATCAAGCTCGTGAATTTCAATTCCTTGTGGTTTTGTGTATGTCTTTGCAACAGTCCTATATTCCGGATTTATTGTCTTTGCAACAACCATCTTCGTTTTTCCGGTGACTCTAACTGCCATTAATAAGCTTTCGGCAAACGCACTTGCTCCATCGTACATCGATGAATTTGAGACTTCCATACCAGTTAATTCACACATCATTGTCTGATATTCAAATAGCATTTGAAGAGTACCTTGGGAAACTTCAGCTTGGTAAGGTGTGTAGGCAGTTACAAAATTTGGATTTGAAGCCATGTGTTTTACAACTGTTGGGATGTAATGATAGTATATACCCGCACCAAGGAAGATATTTTCAGGGTCAAAGTTTATATTTTTCTTAGCTATTCCCTCAACGAATTTTCTAACGGTGAATTCATCTTTTCCTTCCGGTATGTTGTAACCATCTATCGTTCTTGGAACGTCTACAAATAAATCATCTATACTTTTCACACCTATTTCTTCAAGCATCTGTCGAATTTCTTCTTCAGTATTTGGAATATATCTGTGCACATTGTTCACTCCCTTCTGCATTCAAAAGATATATTATTATTTTCTTGACCTTACGCTTCCTCTGTAGAATGGTGTTTTGACAACCAAAGCATCGACCATCTTATCTCTGATTGCTATCTGTACTTTTTCATTGAGTTTTACATTTGCGTCAATCATGACAAAAGCTATTGGTTTCTCAAGTGTAGGAGAGAATGTACCGCTTGTTACATAACCTATTTTTTGACCATCTTTGTAAACTTCCATATTATGCCTTGGTACAAGCTTTCCTTCGATAACCACACCTCTTAATTTTCTCTTTAAACCTTCCTCTTTTTGTTTAAGTAAGACTTCTTTACCAAAGAAGTCGCCTTTTTCGAATTTTACAGCCCAAGGTATAGATGCTTCAAGAGGTGTAATTGTGTCATCCATATCGTTACCGTAAAGGAGTAAGCCCGCTTCGAGTCTTAAAACATCTCTTGCACCTAAGCCTGCAGGTTTTATACCTATTTCTAATAGTTTTCTCCAGACAAACGCGGTTTGATTTGCGGGAATGTAAAGTTCAAAACCATCTTCGCCAGTGTAACCTGTTCTTGATATAATTCCCTTCACGCCAAATATTTCTCCTTCTTTAAACGAATAATATCCAATTTCTTCAAGGTCAAAGTTAACATGAGGTTGTATTTTTTCTTGAGCTTTTGGACCTTGCACTGCAATTAGTCCTGTTTCATCGGAAATGTTTTCCAATTTAACTTTAAACTTTTCAGAGAGTTTCAAAAGATGATTAAAATCTTTATCTATATTTGCAGCGTTTACAACGAACATGACTTTTTCTGGAGCAATCTTGTAAACAAGTAAATCATCTACAAATCCACCATTTTCGTTACACATGGCTGTGTAAATTATGTCACCGTAGTTAATTGATCCAAAATCGTTTGTTACCGCATAGTTTGCGAATTTCACAGCGTCTGGTCCTTCACATATGAATTCTCCCATGTGAGATACATCAAACATTCCAACTTCTTTTCTTACCAAATGCACTTCTGGAATGATACCTTCATATTGGAGTGGCATATAGTACCCAGCAAATTCAACTATTTTAGCACCAAGCTTCACATGGTCTTCGTATAATGGAGTATACTTCACTGTTTTTCCCTCCCATTGGATAAGTTCTATTGCCTCGCTGTATTTATCTTCGGGCACAAGTATTTCACATTGAACACTGCTACCAAATATAGGGTGAATAAAAACGTCCGTTTTTTGAACTAAAACGGGTATATCGTGAGAATTTAATAATTTTTCAATTATGCTTGCTTCGATTTCACCAACGGTTGTTGCAACGATTTTCCACATAATTGTTTCTCCTAACGATATGTTTTAATATTTTTCAGTTCTAATTAAATTCTATCACTCTTCAAAAATGCATCAAGAATTATTTAAGAATGATTTAGGAAAGTTAATGGTAAATTATTCTTCCCAATAACGTTTACTAACAATTTTCAAATGTGAAGCATCTTTTTTATATCTTCCTACCTTTGCACATGGTTTTCCATTCACTTCAACTATATCCGCTGTTATGTCGATTTTCTTCTTCAATAGTTTCGATCCAACACCGTAAACATCAGCTGGTACACCTAACGATTCGAATAATTTGATTTTCTCTTCGTCAAAACCACCTGAAACAACTATTTTCAAATCTTTCAGACCCACTTTATCAAATTCTTGTCTTGCTTTCCATACAAGTTCTGGACATACACCAAACGATTGCGGACCTATGGGTGTTACTGATTTGTCCCTTAAACTTCCAGATGTATCAAATCTGACACCCCAAATTTTATTCTTACCCGGTCCTATAATCGGTGAAGGATCTGTTTCACCAAGTATGAATTCTTTACCCATAACGTATTCATATTGTTTCTTAACAACCCTAAACGTTGTACCAATGACATCGTTATCCCAATCAACTAAAACTATCCTATTAACGGTTTCCGGCATATGTATATCGAACGCGATTGCTGCATCTTCTGTCTTACCATCGTATGCGGCAATTAGCGCGTGCGGAATTGTGCCCATCGATTCTACGCCCCAATAATCTGCATTCGCATCTGTTGAGACACCAAATGCCCCAGCTTTGAGCGCTGCATAGCCATCAGTTGCTTGGACCCAGTAATGGTCAAATCTTGCACTGAAGAATAATATAGGCTTACCATTTGCTGCCTCAACGACTTTCTTAACTGCCGTTGCTGTGCTTGTAGCCCGTGCGATAACGCCCAGTAAAACTGTCTCAAGATAACCGAAGTATATCGGATCCCCTTCTATCGTCATTAAAGGTTCTCCATCTGGAACATACTCACCGTCGTAAACCGCTTTGACTTCTATTTCATCCCATTTGTCTACCCAAAGCTCGTTGAGCTTTAATCTCAAATCCCACTTTTTTCTCGTCAGTTCGACTATTTCTTCCACATTGCCTTCCACAGATAAGCTCTGCATCATTTTATCTAAGTTTAAAATCTCGTTGTAAAGGTTTCTTGCCTGTTCTTCATCTTTGTAATAACCGGTGCAGTATCTCAAAATAGCAAGAGCTTCATCCACACCGCAGACAACTGCGTTATCCCTTGGAAAGAACTGATAATAAACTCTTGGATGCCTGTTGTCTTTTTTAAGCACCTCAACATACCTTGTAAAGTATTTATCAGAATAGTATCCCATCCTAATCCTATCAATTGGTACTTTAAAAACCTTTGGATGAAGTCTTTTGTTCATATTTCATTACCTCCCATTATCACATTGCGTACTGGATAATTAAGACAAACTCCACAAATTGTACAACCTTTTCGACAATCTTTCGTTGTTGCCTGAACAAAATAATTTTGATATTCATTCCACAAAAATTCTTTATTTACACCACTATCAATATGGTCCCATGGAAAATCTTCTATACCGTAAGGACCTATATACTGTGAAATATCTAACTCGTTAAATAAATTCATCCATTTTTCGAATGAGAAAAATTCTCCCCATTCATCATAATAACTTACTTTGTATGCCTTTTCAATAACTGAAAATAGCTTTCTATCACCACGCGAAAGGATTCCTTCGACAAAACTCTTTTTTCCATCATTGATATCAATCTTTCCATACTTTCTATAAGGTCCTAAGATTTTTTTTACCATATTCATGTATTCCGGCTCTTGCAATTTTGCGAATTGGAATGCGGTATGTGGTTTTGGGATTAATAGATTAACAGATGCCGTTATATCGGAAAAGCCAAGTTTTTTAATATCTTTAATTAACTCTCCTATTTCCTTTATATCTTCTTCCGTTTCTTCTGGAAATCCAACCATAAAGTAGAGCTTTAGCCTTCTCCAACCAGCACGTTTTGCTTCACTCGCTGTGTTTATTATATCGTCGTATGAGATTTGCTTGTTTATGGCATCCCTCATCTTTTGACTCCCTGCTTCGGGAGCAAATGTTAAGCCTGTCTTTCTAACCTCAGCAATTTTCTCAGCGATTTTTATATTAAAAGCATCAACACGTGTCGAAGGAATGGAAATTGATATTTTCTTATCTTTCAATTGTTCAATTAACTTTTCCGCTATCTCACTTATCTGAGAATGGTCAAGCGATGAGAGCGAAAGAAGAGATACTTCATCGTAACCTGTATTCTCTATGAGTTTCTTAACAGATTTGACGATCTCATCCGCACTACGCTCCCTGACAGGACGATAAACGTATCCTGCATGGCAAAATCTACATCCACGTGTACAACCCCGACTGATTTCAATTACAGCACGATCATGCACGCTTTCAACGTGTGGTAATATCTTCTTTTCTGGAGGGGTAACCGAATTCAAGTCTTTTAGTATGTTTCTTGAAATTCTTTCAGGGGCGAAATCGTACTTTGGAACGATTTTCCGACCTTTTTGTTCGTAGAATATTGGAATATAAACACCTTCTATCTTCGCTAACTCTCTGAGTCTATCGTGTCTCTTCATTCCCCTTGTTTCGTATATAATTTGGAGCATTTTGTGTAGATTTACTTCTCCATCACCTATGTATATCACATCAAATGCCTCGGCTATCGGTTCACAATTATACGTAACAGGCCCTCCGGCAATTACTATCGGGTCATCGTCTTTTCGTTCCGCTGCCCTAATCGAAATTCTTGAGAGTTCGAGCATCTTTAAGACGTTTGTGTACGATAGTTCGTATTCAAGTGAAATTCCAAGCATGTCAAGTTCGTAAACTGGTGTTCGTGTTTCAAGTGTGAAAAGTGGTATATCATTTTTCTCCATCGCTTCAATCATATCAACCCAAGGTAAGAAAACACGCTCAGCATACACATAGTCAAGCTTGTTAGCAAGCCAGTACAGTATCTCAAGACCGTAATGCGACATACCGACTTCATAAACATCCGGGAAACCGAAAGCCACTCTTAAGTAATCCTTGCTTGAAGTATCTTTGATAACGCTATTGTACTCAGCGCCTATGTATCTTGCCGGTTTTGAAACTGTTATCAGATTTTCAGATAAGAACCGAAGAATTTTTTCAGAATTATGCAAGAAAATATCACTCCTTTTTGTGTTTTACTGTTATGTTTTACTATTCATTGTAGCTGAATGAAATAGATATCTTGGCTGTTCCTGAGACAGGAATTTCAATTTCATAGTAGTCTGCCGATGATTTTAGTATTTTGTAAGTATTCTGTGGAGTTATTGAAAGATCTTTTATGCTTTTCCCATTCAGTATAACCTTTGCGCTACCGTAACCTTTTAAATTCAAATCTCCAACGATGTAAACTCTCCCTCCAAGTTTTGTAAGTTTATTAAGTGTCCAAGAGTGGTACAACTGCCAGCTCTTTGAAACGTATATCTCACCTTGCTTATTTATGTCAGGCATTGTGCCCAAACCTATTGGCATAACCTTTCCAGATACATTTGAGTATATATAAACTTGACCTGCTGGAAGTTCTTCGCCTGTATTTATTTCAATAACGTAATCAGCAGGCTGCCAGTTATACGTGTATGTATATTGGAGATTTATCTTTTGCCAATCTTTTCGCGTAATGTTCAATACCTTGTTTCGTATATTCACACCATTTTTCAGGCCTTCTTGGTATCCAAGTATGAATATCTTCCTACCTTCCACTGTTACCTCCTCAGCCATTGCAGATTCTGCCGCAACTGCCTTTGAATACATAAGCCTTACGTTATTCTCCTCTGGAGCTGTGGAGAGCACAACATAAGCTTTATCAATCGGAGAGCGAATTTCAAAGAATTGCTCCAATGTGTTTTCTTTCAACACATAATAAATTCTAAATCCACCGGGTACTGCAAACAAAGCCTCTGCTTTATCAGAAGATTTGAGAACATTCTTCGCTTGCGATTCTTTGACAATCCTACCAATTCCAAACGGTGTTTGAACGTACTTTTCACCATTTTCAAAAATCGCTACGTTGCCGTTTAATTCGTAAATACCATGTGGAAGCTCTGTTGGAATTTCATACTTTTGATTTTCAGTATAGCTTTCAATATACCATCTGTTCGAAGATACCTGCAAAACTCTCCAACCTTCCGGAATTTCAAATTCTTTATCAACTGTTGTGTAAAACAATCCATTGGAACTGAAGAGAACCAAAATATCTTGCGACTGATTTTGAGCTAATAACATTGAGCTGAGCACAATTATTGAGAAAAATAAGTAAAACTTAAATATTGGTAACTTTCCCATAAAATAACACCTCTTTTCTTTTTTTAATTACGCCAAAGCATCCTTTATGAGCCAAACGTAAGAAATAACCGTTAAACCTATTAACACATACGCCAATAATTTCCAAATCTTTTGCGAACGATAATTATCGTAAACTGATAGTGCGTAACCAAGTAAGATACCCGTTAGTAATCCACCTATGTGGGCAGCGTTGTTTATACCTGAACCTGGAATAAAGCCAAGAACAACATTTATCACTATCATTGGAAGTAAAGCGCTCCCCGTTATAGGTTTTAAAAAGAATGGTGTATCTTTTCTAAATCCAGCACCAAAAAGCACGCCAACAAGACCAAAAATAGCTCCACTTGCACCAACGGATAGAGAGCCATAATAGAAAATATGGGTTGCTACATTTCCTACAATTCCAGTAATAAAATAATAAGTAATAAATCGGTAAGTTCCGTATATACCTTCAGCATAGTTACCAATGATGTACAAAGCATACATATTAAAGGCAAGGTGTAAAAAACCACCATGCATAAACATAGCGGTAATTATCCTGTACCACTGACCAGATTTGATAAGTGGACCGTATTGCGCACCAAAAAGTAAGTATGCTAAGTCACTTTTTATAAAAAATGTTTTGAATACATAAAAAATAAGAAGAATAAGAGAATTCACTAATATCAAATACAAATACGCTGGGTTTTTCCTTTCGTACACTAATCTCACTCCCGAAAATTTTTATTTTTGTATAAACTTATTTACTTAGTACAATTATATCACCGCTTGATAAACTAATCAAAAGTTATAAATGTAATAAACACAAAAAAGGCTGGTTAGTGTTCCAGCCTTTTTGTTTAAGTTAATTATTTACTAAAATTCGAATTTGTTAAGCTAATGGATTGTATTTGGCAATTATCTCGTTTGTTCTTTCTTCTCTTATCTGGTCAACTTTTTGCCATATCTCACTTATAGCTGTTTTAAGCATATCTTTGAACATTTCTTGGTCTTCAAGTATATCAGATTCGTAAATTATGTCTTTCACTTGTCTATCACACGTTGCAACAATTTTTAAAGCTCCACCGATTTCTACGGTAACTTCCTCATTCGCAAGTGTATTTTCTAACTCTTTGAGTTCCTGTTCCATTTTTTCTTGCAATCTTTGTAATTCTGCAAAGTTCTTTGGTAATCCAGGTGCTCCACTACTTCCTCCTAAATTCTTACCACCAAAACTCTTAAGCTTTTTCATACTAATAACCTCCCCATTCTTAAGTTTCAAATTTATAATTAATTACTTATCAGGATTCTCCCATATTACAAAGTTATCTGTTTGGAGTGTTTTTGTTTTAAGTCCTTCTGGTGTTTTTTCCTGATAAACAAGAAACACCTCAGCACCATACTTTGGGAAGAGTGTTCTTGTAAGCAACCAATTTTCCCTCCCAAGAACAAAAGCGGCTGTTGAAAACGCGTCTGCGATAACAGGATCCTCACTTATCACCGTTGCGCTTATAGCTCCTCGCGCAGGATATCCGGTTTTCGGGTCTATTATGTGGTGATATCTAACACCGTCTACAATAAAAAATCTCTCATAATCACCGCTCGTTGCGATAGAACCCGATTTCATATACACAAGCTTTATGTTTTCGCCAGGTTGCCCTCTAGGGTCTCTGACACCTATAATCCAATTCGCCTTATTATACTTCGGACCAAGTATCATTATTTGACCACCAGCTTCGATAAATCCGTGACAGTTCTTATCATATTCTTTAGCTATTTGGTAAGCTCTTTTAAGAGCATAACCTTTCAGCATTCCACCGAAATCTAACCAAGCACCATTTGTTTTGACCATCTTTTTCATATAGTCTATCGCTATATTTTTGTATCCAGAGAGCGAATCGGCTTCTGCTATTTTTTCTACCGTTGGTACGCTGAATTGCTCAGTAGCACTTCTTTCAGTAAATTTACTAAACCCCCATAAATCTACTAACCTTCCGATAGCAGGGTCAAAAGCACCTTCTGTTTGATTGGCGATCTTTAATGCTAAGTCTACCAAAGCTAACGTTTCATCATCAACCTCTATCCAATCTTGTGAATGGTTAATTTTGTATAGCACACTATTTGATGAGTACGCATCGTACTTACTCTCAATTCTCTTCATTTCACTGAAAATAGCTTTGGATATAGTTGAAGGATTTACTTTCGAGGCGATTTTAATCCTTACATACGTACCAAAGATATAATCTTCATAATCATTGTACTGACCAGTCTTACCAGAGATAAAGAAAAGGTAAATAGCTATCAAAACTATGAAGATAACAATTGTCGAAAAGACAACAATCTTATTGAGAATCATAAATTCCTTAGGATCTGGTTGCTGCACACTTTACACCGCCCTTCCTCATCAAGATTAACAATTTCTATATTATAGCCTTTTCTAATTATAACAACATTACCACATTTTGGACAGTATGTACTTTCATATTTTTCGTCCCAAACGTTCCCAAGATAAACATAATTTAGGTATTTTTTCGCACTGTTGTATATATCGATTAACTTTCCTACGCTTGTCGCCGGCTTTGTGTATTTATAAGCCGGATGATATCTAGATAAATGGAGTGGTATGTCCTTTGAAATATTCGCTAGTGCTTTAAATTCTTCCTCAAGTTCTTGAATATCGTCATTTTCCCCAGGTATCACAAGTGTTGTAACTTCAACATGGATATTGTTATAAACGCAGTATTTTATCGTGTTCAAAACGTGTTCAAAATCTCCTCCACAAACTTTACGGTAAAATTCGTTGTTAAATGCTTTCAAATCTATATTCATAGCATCTATGAATTTTCCAAGTTCAGCAAGCGGCTCATGGTTTATGTATCCGTTGGTCACTAATACGTTCTTAAGGCCTGCCTCGCGAGCAAGTTTTGCTGTTTCAAGCACAAACTCATACCACACTATAGGCTCACTGTAAGTGTAAGCAATTCCTATATTTCCTTCATGTTTGTATTCCAGAGCAATTTCTACAAGCTCGTATGGTTCAATTCTTTTAACATAATACGGTCTTTGTTGAGAAATCTCCCAATTTTGACAAAAAGCGCATCTAAAGTTACATCCCCAAGTTCCGACCGATATTATCGAACTGCCAGGATAAAAGTGAAAGAGAGGCTTCTTCTCTATGGGGTCAAGCGCCATAGATGTTACTTCACCATAATTTAAAGAATACAATTTACCTTCTATGTTCTTTCTTACCTTACAAATCCCAGTCCTACCATCTGAGATTACGCATTCATGGGGGCATAAAACACATTGTAGCTTATTTTCATCACTTTCGGACTTTTCAAACTTTTCCAAACATTCCCAATATTTCGCCTCACGGTAATTAGACATATCAGAGGCGCCTCCTTATTTCAAAAAATGCAAAATTAACTAATGCTGAAAACTCACTTATCTCTGAGTACAGTCCTAATACCATTCATAATTGGCCTTACGTTTTGTATAACCTTACCGCTTGGAAGTATTATCTGCTCAAATCCTTGCGTTGACAATTTTGAAATCTCTGATTTCGTAGGCATAGTTTTCACCTCATAAGAGACTTTCAAATGCCCTGGTTCAAATCTATTCGGGTATATGAGTGTGTAATTTCCATCTGGTAAATTGACTTTGAAAACGCTCTTTCCGTCTGTACCGTAACCTGCTTTCACCGAAATGTGTACGGCATAAGGTAAATCAAGAGAATAGGCAATACAATATGGCGCAAGGTTATTGGTAACTTTAGTAGGTAAAAACAATGCAATTCCTAATATATCATATTCCATGTTAGTGCGTTCCCAATCTTCTTCCACTTTTGCTTCGTCAACTTTAACAATTTTTCCAAAGAGTTTGTTGCCTATCTTTACAGCTTCTTGGTTGAATTTGTTCCTAAGACTTCTAAGTTTTTGTATAGCCTTTCGCCTGCTATCAAAGATATCATCAAAGGCCCCAACTTTTATGAGAGCCTCGATAACGGAAAGTGGTAAATCCGCTTTTTCGACAAAATCTTCGAAGCTTTTGAATTCCATTGTCTGTAGCTGTTTTGACTTTTCCACAGATATACCAGGTAATATGTGTAACGGTAAGTGATATATTTTCTCGTCTTTATTCATAGTTTTTAAGTTTGAGAAAAGCTTAGGTGGAAGCACTTTGTAATTTAAAGTTTGAAGATTGTACAACGCATCTTGCAATATCGACGTGTCATATTTTAGGTAAGTATCGTAAAAAATATCTGGAAAATTCACTTTAAAATACGCCATATAGTACGTCAAGTGAGAATAAGCAATAGCATGAGATTTGTTAAATGCGTATTCACCAAATGCCAAGATATTCTTTGCGAGTTCTAAGCCTTCTTTCCCAAGTTTACCGAAAAGGGCGTTTTTCAATCTTTCATAAAGTTGTCTTATGCTATCGATATCTTTCTTCGCTATCGCTTTTCTCAAGATATCCGCTTGTGTACTACTAAAACCTGCTAATTCCATAGCAATTTTCATTATCTGTTCTTGATAAATCGGCAGGCCATAAGTCTCGTCTAAAATTTCAAGGTTGTATTTTTTCAATTTCTTGAGTTTCAAATTTCTTATTTCACCTGTAATTCCAGACCTCAAAGGCCCAGGTCTGTTTAGTGATATTGTGATTGCTAATTCGGAGATATTAGATGGTTTGACATCTCTGACAACAGATTTTCCTATGCTACTTTCAAGTTGAAAAACATTGTCTGTGAAACCAGCAGAAATATATCTATATGTATTTTTCTTGAATTCTTCTTTTTCTTCTTTGAAAGATTGGCTTATAGTATCTCTTAATTCTTTGTATATACTTAAAGTTTTTAGGCCGAGCAAGTCGAACTTTATATATCCAAGATACTGTAAATCGTCCATATCCCATTCAATTGTGTCAATGCCACTTTCACTATGAATCATAGGCACGTTTAAAGGTGTGGTTGAAATTATAACACCTGCGGCATGGGTGGAACGTTGAATAGGAATGTTTGACAACTCGTTCGCATATTCTTCTGGTATGCTATCCAAAAATTTCTTTGGGATTCCAACGAAAGTGGATATGTTGTAAACGTAACCAAATTCACTTTTCAACAATTTTATAAGCTCTTGTCTTCTTACATCTTCTATATCTAAGTCTATATCTGGATAGTCAGTTCTTCCTTCATTTAAAAATCGTTCAAACAAAAGATTGTACTTAACTGGGTCTATCTTCGTTATGCCCAGTCTGTAAGCAAGTAAACTACCAACAGCGCTCCCTCTACCGTATCCGACCTCAATGTTATGAGCTTTAGCAATCTCAACTATCTTTTTTACAGTATAAAAATAATCTTCAAATTTAAAAGCTTTAACAAGTTTTATTTCTCTTTCTAATCTTTCTTTGTATTCTTTTTCTTGACTTATTAGCTCCTCTAAAAAGTCATTATTTGGAATCGGCAATTTTTGGGAAGATTTGAAAGAGTAATCTTGTATGTTAAATTGACCATCATCGACTTCAAATATGTGCTTGTTAATATCGAAATTGTCAATATCATCTGTTTCAATCTTTTTTCCTATGTAATCACAAAGTATTTTGTAAATTTCTTCTTGACCGGGGAGAAAGTAAATGGGTTTTGATTTGATATGTATAAATCTTTGTTCTAAAATATTCAAATTATGTTCAGTTAAATCTCTTGAGTTATATATTTTCAGAAACTCAGTAAATTCTGATGTATTTCTGAAAATATACGTTTTATCATATTTTCTATAGCCTATAACCGGTATTATGTCTTTATATTTTTTACTTACACGAATGAATTTTACAACACCGTGGAGTGTTGTATCTGATAAGACAAGGACAGCAATTTTATTTTCAATAGCCCATTGGAAAATTTTATCGAAATCCAGTACCGAACCTTCAAAAGAGTATGGTGAAACAAAACAAAGGCCACGTTTCTTAAGTGAGTTGATATAGCCTATATAAAGCACCTCCACAAACTTACATTCTGAACTTATTTAATTCATGTAATTTATCGTTTCTGAAAACACCGTACCCCATTACAAGTATATTAACTCCGATGTTGATTAAGTCTTGAGCGTTTGAGTTACCAACACCACCATCTACAGCTATCTTGAAAGATAAATTTCTTTCTTTTCTTATTTCATTCAAGCGCTTGATTTTCTCCATCATCGTTGGTATGAATTTCTGACCTGAAAATCCCGGGTTAACCGTCATTACTAAAATTCCATCCGCGTAAGATAAAATTTCTTCAAGGGTATAGATAGAAGTTGCAGGGTTTATAGCAACAAATGCCTCTGCGCCAAGTGATTTTATTAATTCAACACTTCTATGTAAATGATAACAAGTTTCTTGATGAATTGTAACACGCGTCGCACCTTTTTCTATGAATAATTTGATATGGTCATCTGGATTTGTTACCATAAGATGAGCATCTATGGGAAGGTCTGTAAATGTTCTCAATGTTTCTATCATGGGATAACCAAACGTCAAATTTGGAACGAAATGCCCATCCATAACATCAAGGTGTATCTCATCGATAAATGGTTTTACTCTTTCGAGTTCTTCTTTTAGTCTTGAAAGGTCAGCTGCTAAAATAGACGCAGATATAATTGCCAATTTAATCAACTCCTTTCTCTAATTTCTTTACTATTTAGCTATTCTCTGGTATAATTATACTTGTATAAAAAGTAAAAAGCAACAATTATTCAAAACGTAAAAAATTTTATTGTAGAGGTGGTCAAGTGAATTTACGTAGAATTTCTATTCCTTCAGACGTAGCAGTTGTCGAAATCCTTGGACAATACGATAACAAAGCAAGATATTTAAGAAGAAGATTTAACGTAGAAATTAACGTGATTGACGATGAAATAAGGATTAAGGGCGAAGATGAAAAATCTGTCAACACCGTAGAAAAGATTTTAAGGGAAGTTATAAATATCACAAGAGAAGGGCATTTATTAGATTGGACAGAATTTGAATACATCGTGGAGGAAAATGAAAAGATAGAAAAACCAGAAGAAGTTTATAAAAAATCCGTTGGAAAAGTGAAGGCTAAGACCGAAGGACAAAAGAAATATCTTGAAGCTATTGAGAAAAATGATATAGTCTTCGCTATAGGTCCCGCAGGCACTGGAAAAACTTATCTTGCTTCGGCTGTTGCAGTCGATTACCTCAAATCAGGAAGGGTACAAAGAATTGTATTGACACGCCCAGCTGTAGAAGCGGGTGAAAAGCTTGGTTTTTTACCAGGTGATTTAACTGAAAAAGTCGATCCTTACTTAAGGCCTCTTTACGATGCGCTCATAGATATGGTCGGAATAGAGAAATTTATTTCACTTCGCGAAAAAAATGTTATAGAAATAGCTCCTCTGGCATATATGCGAGGAAGAACGCTTAATAACGCATTTATAATATTAGATGAAGCGCAAAACACAACTTACGAACAGATGAAGATGTTCTTAACACGTATGGGGTTTGGATCAAAAGTTATAGTTAATGGTGATATTACGCAAATAGATATAGAAGAGCAATCTGGACTTGTCATAGCTCAAGAAATTCTCAAAGATATAGATGGTATAGCATTTGTCTATTTAACTGATGCGGACGTAGTAAGACACCCATTGGTAAAAAAGATAATACGTGCTTACGATAGTTTTGAGAAAAACAAAAAAGAGGAAAAACTTCAAAAGAGGAGATAAAAATGAACCGAAAAATTCCTGAAGGGAATATGCTTAAAGATGAAGCATTTATCTATGATGGTATAATACTTGCTCTTATCATAAGCGTTGCCAACAACATATATGACCTTAGCTTGCTTGATCTTGCAAACGAATTTATACTTATACTTGTCATTTGGTATGGTATTATAGAACATTTCATTAGGAATTCCAATATAATTAACATCGACCTTAGGTATAGACTGCTTTTTTATAGTATTTTCCTCTTTGGCGGAATAACAAATACATTAATATATAAATCATACGGTATTACTTTCATCCCGATAACAGCAGTCCCAATGCTTATAACCCTCTTGATTGACTACGAATTTGGCGCAAGTGCTGGCTTGATTTTATCACTTTCAACCGCATTCCATCACAAAGATTTCTTTATGTTCCTTCACTTTTTCCCTCAGGTATTCATAGTTACCTATACGCTAAGAAACGTTAAAAATAGGATACAAGTTACAAAAGCAGGGCTATTTTCAGGAATAGCTAGTCTATTAATGATTTTTCTCCAAGAACCTGTTAGACACTTCTATTTTTCCTTAAAAGATTATGTGATTGTCTTTATTAATCCTTTGGTATCATCGGTAATTGTTCTTGGTATACTCCCATATATAGAGGTATCATCAAGGATATATTCAAATATAGGTCTTTCAGAAATTTCAACTATAAACCATCCGTTGTTGAAGTTGCTTTCAGTTCATGCGCCTGGGACTTATTATCACAGCATGAGGGTGGCAGAACTTGCGGAACGCGCTGCAGAAAGTATAAATGTAAATGCCATACTTACAAGAGCCTGTGCGTACTATCACGATATAGGGAAAGTTAGAAATCCTGAGTTCTTCATAGAAAATTTAAAGAGCATTGATGATAATCCCCATAATTCACTTCAACCGGAAGTAAGCGCAAAAATCATAATGAAACATGTGACCGATGGAATAGAAATCGCCAAAAAATATAGATTGCCCATACAAATAGAAATGGCAATTCCTCAGCACCATGGCACAAGGTTACAAAAATACTTCTACCTCAAAGATGTTCAGGAGAACGGAAAAAGCGACATTGAGAAATATCAATACCCTGGCCCAAAACCAAAGACAAAGGAACTAGGAATAATAATGCTCGCGGATGTTGTGGAAGCAAAATTGAAAAGTATCAAAGATAAAAATATAAATGACGTAAGTAAAATAATAGAGGAAACGGTTATTGAGCTTTTTGAAGAGGGTCAATTAGATGACACAGGTCTAACTATTAGCGAGCTTAGAACGATAATAGAGAGTTTTACTATCGTCTTCGAAAGTTTGTCTAAGCAAAGAATAGAGTACCCTACATTAAACCAAGAAATGGAAACTTCTGGATAGTCAAAAAAACGAGGTGATAGAATGATAATTTTCAATGAGTTACCTTCTGGATTAGAAGATTTTATCCAAAAAGTGAAAAATGAATTAGAAGCTATTGTGAAAAAAGAAATTGGAAACGTTGATGTATCGTTTATATTTATAACACCGGAAACAATGGCTGAAATGAATAAACAATATAGGGGAAAAGATGGGGCAACAGACGTATTAACTTTTGTTTATGGCAACAACGCGGAAGGAGAAGAAGAACCTTACTCCGAAGGTTATCTGTGTTTAGAAAAAATCTTAGAAAACAGCAAAGAATTTGGGAATTCTCTCGAAAAAGAATTATTAACTGTTCTCGTCCATTCAATACTACACATGGCTGGCTACGACCATGAGTACTCTTCGGAAAACTCAGAAGAGATGTTTAAAAAGCAAGAGGAATACGTTGATAAAATTTGGCAAGGATTCAACAAAGAGCTTTAAATTCTAAAAATTAGTTTTTGATAAAAGATTTTTCAAACTCCACTCTAACATTTCGGGATGGAGTCTCTTAGAGAAATTTTCATCAGCTTCAAAATCTGCTGGTCTCAATTCACCAATTATTATCTTTTTGATTTTTTCAATATAATCAATCATATCTGTAACTAATTTATAATCACCATATTCTCCATGGCCTGGTATTACATGTTTGGCTTTAGGAAGTTTTTCAAGTGTCTTAATCCATACGTTTAAATTACTATCTTCAACAATTTCAGGATGTATAGTATTTATAACAGTGTCACCTGTTATCAGAATATTTTCTTCAGGGATATAAACATAAGAAGAATCTGGAGTATGACCTGGTGCATGGACAAATTTGATTTTTAATCCATCTTCGTACTCAAATATATCATCAAAAATAACGTCTGGAAGTTTTGGTTTAAAATAATCAATTCCAATTTCCACAAAGTAATTTTGGTCAAATTGCTCCATTTTCTCTCGTGTTAGCGAGTGAGCAACAATTGGACAATCAAAAATAACATTACCGAAAGTATGGTCTGGATGGTAATGTGTGTTTAAAACCAAGGAAATCGGTTTCATAGTAAATTCTTTGACAAATTTGCTAATACTCTTTGCCTTCTCGGGAAATAAGGAAGTGTCTACAAGTATTACACCCTTTTTCCCAATAATAATAACATTATTCGCTGCCTCTTCGTGTTCTATTACATATACGTTTTCTGTTACTTTACGAACCATGGGTTACACCTCTTAAATTAAAATTTTTATCTTCTTTTCACTTAAAATAGTTCTCTAAAGGAGTGGTATTTTCCTTGAAAGTTTTGTTACTAGGTTATTATGGCTACGGTAATTACGGTGATGAGCTCATGCGACTCGGTATTACAGATTTTCTAAAAAAATTCAATATACAATATGTCACTGCCCTTCCAAAAAGAATTAGCAAAGACACAATTTCTCGGTTTAATATTTTTGAAATATTGGAATACATTTACGACAGTGATGCTGTTATATACGGTGGAGGCGGTTTACTCCAAGATATTACAAGTACAAGGAGTTTCTTGTATTATGCTTCTGTGATAAATCTGAGCTTAATCATGAGAACACCTGTTATACTCTTCGGAAATAGTATTGGTCCTGTTAAGAAAAAAGGTAATAGAATTTTACTAAGAAACATATTAAAAAACAAAAATACATTTTTATTTGCAAGAGATGTAGTTTCATACAAATACGGGCTTTGCTTAAACAAGGAGACCGAGCTTTCATGTGACCCATCCATAAGATATCTTCGAAAATTTTTAAGTGTGGAGGAGTTCAAAAGTAAAAATTTTGACAAAACTTATGATTTACTTTTAGTACCAAAGAATAATAAGAAAGATATTGAAGAATATAGTGTTTTAAATAATTACTTTAAAAATATAATAATAGCACCTGCGCAAAGAACTGATATGGAAATATCAAAAAAGCTTTCTAAAAAACTTGAATGTGAGCTATTCGAAGATATAGAAGATGTTGACAAATTTACTTCACTTATATTATCGTCAAAATTCGTCATCTCTGAAAGGTTTCATCCGGTTGTTGTCGCATCATACTATGGCATTCCATTTATATCACTTGAAAATTCGAAATCACAGAGATTTTTCAGAAAATATACGAATCGAAAGGAATTTTTTGCGAAAAATTTAATCGATATAGAAAAAAGATTAATGCCAATTTTAAATGAACCTCTAAAACTTAATGAAATAATGGATAAAGAAAGCGATGAAAGTTATAAAAAATTGTATAAAACATTGCTAAGAGCAACATCGAACATAATTTATAAATAGTGCAAATAAAAAGCGTGCTTCCAATTTTAAATTTGGAAGCACGCTTTTTTTATTTCAATTGCAATTTACTTAGCTATAACCTTTTTCTTTTCTTTCTTTTCTTCTTTACACAAACCAACTTTACAATATTTTTCTTCTATGTGTTGGATAAATTCTTCTTTGAAATTATTTATAAGCGACAACAAAGGCACATTTATGCTTTGTCCAAGTCCACAGAATGAAGCATCGGCACTTACAATAGCTATCTGCTCTAAGTATTTCAAATCTTCCATATCTGCTTCGAACTTTGTCATTTTCTCGAGAATTTCACACGCAAGTCTCGTGCCTTCTCTACATGGTGTACATTTACCACAAGACTCGTGCCTGAAAAATTCCATAGTGTTTAATGCGATATCTACAGCACAGTGAGAATCATCAATTGCAAGTATAACACCAGAACCAAGGCTAACACCATAGTTTTTCATTGAATCGTAATCAAGTGGTGTATCTAATTTGTCTGGTCCAATAAATGTACCAGCAAGACCTCCTGTTTGAACCATTTTAAGTTCACGTCCACCTTTTATTCCTCCACCGAATCCGTAAAGTATCTCTCTTACTGTAACTCCCATTGGTAATTCAACCATACCTCGTCTGTTAACATCACCAGCAAGACAGAACACCTTTGTGCCAGGTGAATTTGGCGTTCCAATACTCTTAAACCACTGTGCACCGTTAAGTATTATCTGAGGGACATTCGCGAGCGTTTCAACATTGTTTATAACAGTTGGTTTTCCGAAAAGACCAGATTGTGGTGGATAAGGTGGTTTAAGTCTTGGCCTACCTGATTTGCCTTCTATAGATTCGAGTAACGCTGTTTCTTCTCCACAAACGTAAGCACCTGCCCCAAGCCTTACAGTAAGGTCGAAATTAAATCCGCTACCTAGTATATCTTCACCCAAGAAGCCGTATTCATATGCGTCTTTTATGGCTTTTTTCAAGTTTTCTACAGAGTTATAATATTCTCCTCTTATGTAAATATAACCTTTCGTTGCACCAACTGCGTATCCTGCTATTATCATTGCCTCTATAACACTGTGAGGATCTCCTTCCATTATAAGCCTATCTTTAAATGTACCTGGTTCACCCTCATCTGCATTACACACTATGTATTTTTGATCAGCTTTTGTTTTAGCTGTAAATTCCCATTTCAAACCCGTTGGGAAGCCTGCTCCTCCGCGCCCTCTTAAACCACTGTCTTTTATCTCTTTTATAACTTCCTCAGGGGTCATTTTTAACGCTTTTGAAAGCGCAAAATATCCATCCCTTGCGATGTATTCGTCTATATTCCTTGGGTCGATAACCCCTATATTTCGTGTCACAATCCTTGTCTCTTTAAGCGCGAATTTCTCTGGAAGCTTTATATCAGATTTTTGTATTGTAAAATCCCAAACGATTCTTCCTTTTAATAAATGTTCTTCAACTATCTTTAATACTTGTTCTTTACTTTTAACTGAATAATAGACATCATCTGGAAGAACATGCATTACTACTCCGTTATAAGAACCGAGAGAGACAGTTTCTAAAACTGTTACGAGTGATGAGAGATTATAGTTATTTACAAGTTCTTTTAAATAATTTGCGTATTCTCTTGCACCAAGTAATATACTGTTGCTGTCCACAGATATAAGGACGGTGATTGGTGTCATTTCCCCTCACCACCTTTTAAGTTTTCAATAATTTCATTTACTTTTTCCACTGTAAGATCTCCGTAGTATTGGTCATTAACCATAATAACTGGCGAAACACCGCAAAGGCCAAGGCAACCTGTCTCTTCCAATGTAAATAATCCGTCTTTTGTTGTTTCTCCAAAGTCTACTCCTAATTTTTGCTTTAAAAATTGTACAATTTCCCTACCGCCTGGCACATGGCAAGGAAGACTTGTACAAACTCTGATTATGTACTTTCCACGAGGTTTAGTGGAGAACATAGTATAGAATGTAAGGACCTCATAAACTTTTGAAGATGGTATATTTAACTCTTCTGCTATCATTTCACCAACTTCTGGTGGAATATAATGACTTTGATAATGGTCCTGGACACGGTGGAGTAAATATACAAGCATATCTCTTTCTTCAAGACTTTCTTCTTTAATCTCGTTAATAATGTTTCTTAAAGTCACGCGATCCACACACCTTCCCTCCCCGAAAACAAAAATTTTGAAAAAATTTTGAAAAAGCCCACAATAGAGAATTAAAAAATGATTAAACCTAAAAAATAATAAAAGCAGGTGAGCTTCACTGCGGAAGATACTCACCTGCTCCTATTTTTACTTTGAAATCGTTGATTCTACTGCTGGTGTTACTTTGCTTATCGCTCCGAATCTACAGACTTCTATACAACTACCACATCTTACACATGCTTCTTGATCTATTTCGTGTACTTTCCTTACCTCTCCGTGTATTGCATTTGTTGGACACACTCTTGCACATGCCGTACAACCAACACATTTTTCTGGAGAGATTACGTAACTTATAAACGCTTTACACTTTTTCGCTGGACATATGTTGTCTTTTACGTGTGCTTCGTATTCGTGCCTATAATATCTAAGCGTTGATAAGACTGGATTTGGAGCTGTTTGACCAAGACCGCAGAGTGAAGAATCTTTAATTACTTGCGCGAGTCTTTCGAGCTTTTCAATATCTTCCATCGTACCTTCGCCTTTTGTTATCTTATCAAGTAAATCGTACATCACTTTCGTACCTTCGCGGCAAGGCGTACACTTTCCACAAGATTCATCAACTGTAAATTCAAGGAAGAATTTCGCAACGTCGACCATACAGTCGTCTTCATCAAGAACAATCATACCACCCGAACCCATAATCGCGCCGAGCTTTCCAAGTGATTCGTAATCCACCGGCGTATCGAAGAATTCAGAAGGAATAACTCCACCACTTGGTCCACCCGTTTGAACAGCCTTTATCTGTTTACCCTGTGGATGTCCACCACCAATTTCGTACAGCAACTCCCTAAGTGTTATACCCATTGGGACTTCAACAAGACCAGTGTTTTTAATTTTACCAGCAAGAGCGAAAACTTTTGTACCTGGTGATTTTTCTGTTCCATATTGCCTGAACCATGAAGCACCTTTTAATATTATCGGTGGAACAAGAGATAATGTTTCAACGTTATTTATAACTGATGGTTTACCCCAAAGTCCTTTCTGGACAGGGAATGGTGGTTTGACCCTTGGTTGTCCTCTCTTACCCTCTATTGAGTGCATTAATGCAGTCTCTTCACCACAGACAAACGCACCTGCACCTATTCTTATTTCAATATCAAATGAGAAGTTTGTTCCGAGTATGTTTTCACCAAGGAAACCGTACTCATGAGCTGTTTCGATAGCCCTTCCAAGCCTTTCTATAGCGAGTGGGTATTCGGCTCTCACGTAGACAAAACCTTTTTGAGCACCAATTGCATAGCCAGCAATTGTCATAGCTTCAACTATCGAGTGTGGATCACCTTCAAGAACTGACCTATCCATGAAAGCTCCTGGGTCTCCTTCGTCTGCGTTACAAATCATGTACTTAATATCAGATTTCTGCTGACGTGCGAGCTCCCATTTCAAACCTGTTGGGAATCCAGCGCCACCACGTCCCCTTAAACCGCTATCTTTTATTTCTTTTATAACATCTTCAGGTGTCATTGTCGTAAGAGCTTTGTGCAAAGCAAAGTATCCATCTCTTGCGATGTATTCCTCAATGCTCATTGGATCAACAACACCGACATTCCTAAGCGCGATTTTCACTTGCCTCGCAAAGAATGGAATCTCTTCTTGGACAGGTTTGGCCTTTACAGTTAATTTCTCCTTTGCTCCCTCAAATAAGAATTCGGGGACTATACGACCCTTAAGTATATGTTCTTCAACGATTTTTTCCGCGGCTTTCGGTGTAAGTTTTTGGTAGTATACTCCGTCTGGATAAACAATCGCCAACGGGCCAAGGCTACATGCACCCATACAACCAGTTTCAACTACGGAAACAACGGTGTCCAGACCGTATTCTTTCAACTTTCTTTCAAAAGCTTGTTTAACACTTTCTTCACCAGCGGATATACAGCCACCACCAGCGCAGATAAGGATTGTATTAGTAGTTAAAGCCACGCTATTCGCCTCCCTGAAAATAATCGGATAATCAAAAATACTTGTCTAAAGTGTTATGCAATTATCCAACCTCGCCTCTTTTGACAACAAGGTCGGAAACAACTTTCCCTTCTAGTATATGTGACTGAACGATTCGCTTTGCATTTTCAGGAGTAACGTGTCCGTATATTACAGGCTCTTGCCCTTCAAGAGAAACTTCTATCGTCGGTTCAACTTCACAAAGTCCCATACAACCAGATTGAACAACTGCGATATCATCAATTTTCATTTCGTTCATGTATTCAACTATGGCTTTTAGCGTATCTTTCGCACCTGCGGCTATTCCACATGTACCCATTGCAACAATAATTTTTCCTCTTTTTCCACTTTCTCTCATCTTTATATTTTGAAGTGCCTCTTCTTTAATCTTCATTAATTCTTCTAAACTCTTTACTTTACTCATTGCGACCCACCCCTCCTGTAAGCAGCTATAATTTTACTTACCATATCAGGCGTTACTTTACCATAGAAATCTTTCTCACCAACAAGCACAACTGGTGCCATACTACAAGCACCAAGACATCTCACCGGATGAACTGAGAAAAGACCATCTTCTGTTACTTCTTCCGCTTTAACTCCCAGCTCTTCCAAAAATCTTTCCATAACTCTGTCCGCACCTTTAACGTAACACGCTGTACCAAGGCAAACTTTAATTTGATTTTTGCCTTTTGGCTTTGTAGCAAAGAAATTGTAGAATGTTACAACTCCATACACTTCTGATATTGGTACTCCTAACCTTTCAGCAACGTGTTCTTGTACTTCTTGCGGTAACCAGCCAAAGAGCTCTTGTGCTTTATGGAGCACACCAATAAGTATTCCAGGTTTATCCTTTACCTGGTCAATGTAAGCATCCAACTCCTCGTAAAGTTCTTTGTGTTTTTCACATACGGCCACACACATCCCTCCTTCACACTTCGTGATTATTATAACATACAAAAAGAAAATTTCACATATCAGAAAAAGCTTAATTTTGGAGATTTAATTAGAAAATTTTGATTATCCAACCATTTATATATTAATTTGATACATATTCATTTTTTCACAAAGTCAGGGAAAATAAAACAATAATCATACCTATAATTTTTAATAAACTCAATTTTTCACCTAAAAATACTATCGCTAAAAGTGTGGCAACTATAGGTTTCAAAAAGAATATTCTACTCGATTGCGTTGCGCCAATTTTTTCCATGGCTTTAAAAAAAGTTAGATAAGCAACACCTGTAACTATTAAGCCAAGATAAATCAAGATAAACCATTGGTTTATACTCAAAATGGGAATTTCAAACTTTCTGAATATTGTTAAAAGTAAAATATAAATCAAGCCAGAAGAGAGAGAAGAGTACGCGGTAACAACTAAAGAATTGTACTTTTTTGTATATTTTCTCATGAGCACAGTGTAAAGACCGAATGTTGAAGCGGCAACTACACCAAAGAAAATTCCCAACCAAGAATCTCCACTTATTTTTCCAAAACTAAAAATAACTAATCCAAGAAATCCTAATCCAATACCTACGTATTTTCTTAATTTGTACCTTTCATTGAGTATTATCCAAGCAAATAATGACACAAATATAGGGTTACTCGCAACCAATGTTGCAGCAGTAGAGGCATTTGAATATTTGACAGCCAACTGCAAAGATGTCATCGAAATTACGCTGTTCAAAATACCAACAAGTGTAATTGGCAGAAAATCTTTTATCTCAATATCATCTTTCACAAATATCATTAAAACTAATCCACCTAACAAAAACCGAAAAGCCGTCATGAAAAACGGGTCGACAATCCCCATCAACGGTTTTGAAACAACCTCTATACTTGAAAAAGCAAAAAGCGTAAATGCCAAATATAAATATGAACTAAGCATAAAAACAACCCCTTGTATAATATTTTAACCAATACTGTAGTGTTTAAAAATTTTCTTTTTAACATTCCAAGTGCATTTTACACCCGCATTAAACCAAACCATATTACCTGCCCCAAAGCTCACCTTCGTACCATCGTCAAGTGTAACTTCTACTTCTCCTTCTACAACATAGAATTGTTCTGGCTCATCATAATACCAATCAAAAACACTTTCTTCTTTACTCCAAGTAGGCCACATCTTGGCTTTCTTTATTTCTTCTTCCGTTGGCTTCCAAACCTTAACTTTTTCCATAGTATTTCCCTCCCCACAATCAAAGATTTAAAAACTTCTATTACAATTTTACTATCCAAACTCTGATTTGTTAATCAAAAAATTGTTAATCTTTGCGAAAATATTCACACAAAGATTAACATTCGAGTTATTATTTAGATAAAGACCTTTAAGAATAACCGTTGACCCTAAATTTAATAGATGCTATAATGAGCTAAAACAAATAAAAGTAAATTGTGCTAACCTAAGGGGGCATACAAATGAAGGGTAAATTATTCGTATTAATAACAGGATTTGAGAAATTTGGAGGAGAGAAAATAAATCCAAGTGAAAATATTATCAAAAAAATTCGAAAGAAAAAATTCGACAACGTTCTGATTGATACTATAGTCTTGCCGGTTAGCTATGAGAAAAGTATTAAAATTCTTGAGGAGTACTATTCTAAAAACCAAGTTGATGTAGCAATTCATTTAGGGCAAGCTGGGGGAAGAGCAACTATTAATCTTGAAAGGGTTGCTATCAATCTTATGGATTCTATCCACCCGGATAATGATAATGTAACGTTAAGCGATAAAAAGATTATCGAAGATGGAAACGACGCATACATGACAAAAATAAAAATAAAAGAACTTGCGGAATTTTTAAATAAGAAGAACATCCCAACAAGCATATCATATACGGCAGGACAGTATATATGTAATGAAGTTTATTATTTTTCACTTTACAATTCCGAGAAAAGTAGTAATCCAAAGTTTTCTCTATTCATACACGTGCCATTTTTGCCTCAGCAAGTAAGTGAAAAGTACCCCAAGAATGATAAATTGCCGTCAATGCCTATTCAGTTACAATTTAAAGCTGTTATGGAGGTAATAAAAAATATACACAAATTCATATGAAATTTATTGATAAAATACTTTTATCATTGCTACATCTCCAAAAGATAGTGAGATACTCATCGGTAAATTTCTCAAAATGTGTCCTATTTCTATACCTTTGGTCATGAATACACTATACGCCCTGTACTCATTACATAAAATTGCGTAATCATCTGAGAAAGAATTCAACTCAAGTTCTTTTACTATATCTTCTATAATTCTATTGCTCGTATTTATAATTTTTTGTTCGTTATCCACAAAACAAAAGTGCTCGTTTTTACCAATGGATATTACTGAGTAATCATCTGGTATCTCTGCGTACAATTTCTTTATAATGTTTTCTATATAAAATGGCAGAATTTCGCTTGGAACACCGGCAACTTCTCTTTTTAGAAACTCAAATAAAAGTTTGTGTGAACTTTCATTAGGGTACTTTTTCTCAAAGATTGAATACAGGCCATCGGAATAAAGAAGATAAGCGTTACCTTCTTCCATATAGAATTTTCCAACATCTTCTATTGAATAAATATGGTCAATCAAGCCTATCGGGAAAGTATTTTTCATATCCAGCGGGTAAAAATCTTTTCCGTCATATACGATAATACCCGGATGGCCACAGTTAATATATTCGACGCTACCACCAGGATGTATCTTGAAAAATATTCCCGTCAAATAGTTATTTGCCAATATACTTTTTGTTCCTTCGTGAAGTTCGTTAACAATATCAACAAGTGACGTATTTCTGCTTGTGGAAGAACGTATAGCGGATTTTACCGCAGAACATAAAAGAGCAGATTGGATTCCGTGTCCGGATATGTCAGCTACATATCCAAAAACCTTTCCATCAATTTCAAAGTAATCGTAAATGTCTCCACCTACAATCTGTGCAGGTAAGTACCTTGAAGTGAACCATACACCATTCTTAAAAGATATTTCTGGTGGTAGCATAAGCTTTTGTAAATTAGTCGCCAGGCTTAAACTATCTTTCAATTCAGTGTAAAGGTTCTCTATTCTCTCTCTATTTTTCTTAAGTTCTATATGGAGCGCAACCTTTGAAATAAGCTCAATATCCATAACGGGAAGTTCTATAAAGTCCGAAATCCCAATTTGATATGCATCAAAAAGTATGGTGTATTCCTTCTTTTCGACTATAAGAATTATGGGAATATCTTTAAGTTTACTGTCTGTTTTTATCTTTTTTATCCAAGTAAAGCTTTCGTGTGTATTGGATGAATAAATTAAAATAATTTGGAAATTATTTTCCATATTTAAGTCTTCTACACTATTGATTAAAAAAACTTCATATCCAACAAAATTTAGCAATTCCTGGACTTCGCTAACAATTTCTTCTTTGTTAGATAAGACACATATTTTGTCAACCAATATATCCTCACCCTATCCAAAATAACTAATTTTATTTAATTTTTTCTACGATTTCTTCCCCACCGAACATCCTCTTTATCTCTTCATTTCTTTCATTATCGTTAAGTTCTTTTATTATTACACTATCACCGTTTCTTACAATAGAAAAATGTTTTTCAGCCCTCAAAGCTATCTGTGGCAAATGCGTTACGATGATAATTTGATGTTCTTTTGCCAATCTTTCAAGTTTTTCGGAAAGTTTGACCGCTGTTTTTCCACCAACTCCAGAATCTATTTCGTCATAAATCAAAACAGGTGTACTTACAGTAGATAGTTCAAGTGCAAGCATCAATCTTGAGAGTTCACCACCAGAAACTATTTTTCTTAGCGGGTAAAGTGGGCCTGCACTTAAAGTACTACCAACCAACTCTACTTCATCTATACCATTTGAAGAAAGTTCTGTTTTTGAAAATGAGAAATCTATCCTCGCATTCATATTCAAATCTTTAAGATGCTCCTGAATTTCACTTATAATCTTCTCAGATGATTTTTTACGATTAAGACTTATTTCTTCAGCAATTTTGTACAATTTATCTTCAAGAGTAGATTTTTCGTAATCGGCATTTTCAATCAGCGACAAGGTCTTTTCTTTCTCTTCCAAAGTTTTTTTCCATATGCTAAGATTTTCAAGTACGTCTTCGGTTGTTGGACCGTATTTTCTTCTAATCTTTTTGTAAACCCATAACCTGTTCTCTATATCCTCTATATTAACCTCATCAAGTTTTATCAATTCTTTTGACAAACTGTTCTCAAGTTCTGCTACTGATTCAATTATCTTATCCAATTCATTGTGGAATTTTTCCTCTAGGAAAGAGTAAAGTTTCCGTAATACACTTTCCGTTTCCTCAAGTTGCTGAGATGCTAAGTTATAATTTTGTAAAAGCGTCTGTATGTTTGAAGCTTTTTTGTAAGCATTCTCAAGTTCTTCCTCTTCTTCGACACTTAAATTTGCTGAATCTACCTCACTAATTTTTTGCCTTAGTTCCTCAATTTCTTGAATTAACTTGTCCTTATCAACAACAGAAAGCATCTTTATTATATTATTATAACGTTGGTAAAGTTCTTTATATTCTATTATTTTTTCTTCGTGCTGTGCAATATTATCGAGTATCTCTAATATAAACGATTTTTCAAGTAATTTCATATGAGAATTTTGCTTATGTATAGTAATTATATTCGATACGATGTTTTGAACAATATCTTTTGGCACAAGTTTACCATCTATCTTGTAAAAAACCTTTTTCCCCTTTTTCTCAACACTGAATATATGTTGCCCACTGCTTATTCCATATTCTTCGTTAGGATGATCAATATTTAAAACGATGTCAGCAGAGAAAACATCACTTCTCACGTTTCCATAATCAACAAACGCACCAATTATATCTAATAGCAAACTTTTCCCAGTGCCTGTTTCGCCTGTGATAACATTTAAACCTTCGGAAAAATAAATATCAATATCCTTAAGATAAACATATTCGTTTATATGCAGTAGTTCAATCAATCGTGACACCTCTCAATTTTTGTATTTATAGAATTTCAAAAATTTATTTTTCAAGGTCACTCTTATCGAATCCATACGGCAACAATTCTTGTACTGTTGTTTCAATCCAATCTCCTTTTGTATTTGCAAGTATAACCTTAAAATTCCCAAATTCCGCCATCACTTGTCTGCACGCACCACAAGGGGCTACAGGTTTATCTGTATTGGCTATAACAACGAGTGTATCAAAATCTCTTTCTCCTTCAGATACCGCTTTGAAAATAGCTGTTCTTTCAGCACAGTTTGTTAAGCCGTAAGAAGCATTTTCAACATTCACTCCAGTGAAAACTTTCCCGTTTTTAGTAACAAGCACAGCTCCAACTTTGAAATTCGAATATGGCGCATAAGCTTGCTCACGCACTTCTTTTGCAATTTCTATAAGTTCATTAATTTTCCTCTCTTTGTCTGTTTTCTCCATCATCATTTTTTTCCTCCTTATCGATATCGACATTTATCTTCATAAGTACTTTTTCAATCCTATTTCTTGAAGCCGCGACAACTTTGTAAGTTATATTACTATCTTCATATTGCTCACCAACTTTTGGAATATGATGGAATTTATCTAGAAGGTATCCCGCAAGCGTTTCAAATTCGCCTTCCGGAAACTCTATTCTGAGTTCTCTTTCTATGTCATTTAACGAAAGCGTTGCGTCGACCAAATATGTAAAATCATCTAGCTTTTTAATTCCTGTGCTTTCATGCTCATCGTATTCGTCCATTATCTCGCCAAATATCTCTTCAAGTATATCTTCCATAGTGACAATTCCTGCGGTACCACCATACTCGTCAACCACTATCGCCATGTGGACTTTTTTGCTTTTAAACTCTTTAAGCAACTCAGAAACAGGCATAACCTCTGGGACAAAAAGTGGCGGCCGCATGAGTTCTTTCACTCTCACTTTATTCATAACATCAGAACCACGCTGAGCAATAAAAGAAAGTATATCCTTCGCGTAACATATACCTACAACGTTGTCTATTGTATCTCTATAAACTGGAATTCTTGAATATTCCTCTTCTATGATAACATTAATTACCTCTCCAAGTGTCTGAGTTTCCTCAACTGCAACAACATCTATCCTTGGTATCATTATCTCTTTAACTAATGTTTCATCCATCGCAATCGTTCTTTCTATCATAAGGCCTTCTTCGTGGTCAATAGTGCCTTCTTCCCGTCCCATTTCAAGATAAGAGGCAATATCATCCATTGTTATAAAAGGTGCTTCTGATACTTTTTGACCACCGAAAAGTTTTACAAAATAATTAGATACGGTGACAAAGAATGAAACGAGTGGAGAAAGAAGTTTTGAAATTGGTACAACTAATTTCATACTTATCTCGAAAAATTTTTCACTATTCTGCCTTGATAAAATTTTTGGAGTAATCTCACCAAAAATGAGAAGTAGAAAAGTCATCACCAATGTTGAAATTATAGTTGAAAGTGATTCATTAACTATAATTCTTGAAAACATGACGGCTGCTATAGAAGAAGCTAATATATTAACTAAATTATTTGAAATCAAAAGTGCTGTTAGCAATTTATTAAATAAATGAATCTCAGTTTTTTCCTCTTCATCTTCCTTTTTCCTTGCAAGGATTCTTAGCTTATGTTTACTTACAGAAGTCAATGCTGTTTCAGAAGCTGAAAAAAACGCAGATAAAATTATCAGAAAAACTATAATCAAGATGCTCCACATATAACTCAATGGATCATCCACAAACAACACACCTCCACAATATGATATTGTTATTTACACTTTTTATTATACCATAATGACTTAAACTAATAACTATTATCTAAAAATTTTGAAAAATAATAGGATTTTGATATAATAGATTAGAAGTTTATAATGGTCTAAGGCTTTTTAGGGTGGTGGTATTTATAAATACAAGAGAAATTTCTAACGAAGAACTATTCCAACTTTTTAGTAGTTTGTCTAAGTCTTCCATTTTTCTAATACTATGCGATAGCAACGGCAATATATTAAATTATTCCGATAATGCTCCAGAATTCATAGTTAAAAATAGGAATATCTTCGATGTTGTTGATGGACTAAAAGAGTTTATAGAAAATATTAAATATGAATCCAGCGTATCGCTGGATAATTTTTTTAGCACAAAAAAATCAAAAGAATTGCCTATCGTAGAAAAACTTAGATTAATACCAATAATCAAAAAAGATAATTATCTCATACTTGGCGAAGTTGTAACTCAAAAGGTACTTATAGATGAATATATTTCAGAAAGATTAAACACATTAAACATGTACCTTGAGTTTGCCCCTGTATTTTTTGTCGTTCTCAACAAAGAGGGAAACATCGATTACATAAATTCTTGGGCTCTTAGGAAAACAGGGTATAACTTTGAAGAAATTATAGGGAAAAATTGGTTTGAAATATTCATACCTGAAGATATTAGAAATAAAGTTTTTGACGTTTTCAAACTTATTTTAGATAAAAAAATTGAACTTGCTCAAACTTATGAAAATGAAATATTGACCAAAGATGGAAAATTTATAACAGTGCTATGGGAAAACAAACTATTAGTAAAAAATAACGAGCCTTTTGGAACGATAAGTGTTGGAGTTGATGTTACCGACCAGAAAATAAAAGATTTCGAAGATAGCATATTGTTAGGATTTCTCAGTACGTTTTCAGAAAGCGATTATCAAAAAGCATTAGGAAGAATTTCAACTGTTTTGAGTGAATCTTGCAATTTTTCATTCGTAAAAGCAGAAGTTATAACATCAGAAGAGACTCACGAGTTTCTAATATTAGATAATACTGAGAATAATAAATATGAACAAGAAAATTTGGAAGGATTAAAAACATACGAGAAAAAGACGGAAGATAAAACTATAAGAATATACATAAAATGTGAAAAATTACCAAAATATGCAACTGAAAATTGTATTAAAAACGTAGTGAATTTCCTCTTTTCATTCGCTGATAAATTTTATTATGTACAAAAACTTGAAGAGGCATCATTTAAAGACCCACTAACAGGATTGTATAACCGCAGGTATTTTATGATAATGCTAAAAAATGAAATAAGAAGGGCAAAAAGGTACGGAACAAAATCATCTGTAATGATGATAGATTTGGATGGCTTAAAGCAGATAAACGATACTTTTGGACATGACAAAGGCGATTTGGCAATTAAAACTTTAGCGCAGGCCATGATTTCAAGCACGCGTGTTACAGATGTATGTGCTCGTTTCGGTGGGGATGAGTTTGTAATTCTTTTGCCACAAACACCTGTGGGTAAAGCCCAGGTAATTGCTTACAGATTAAAAGAAACATTGGAAAAGTTTAATTCTGAAAGTACTGAAAAGTTTAAAATTCTTTTCAGCGCAGGTATAACTAATATAATTAAAACAGACGATGATGAAGGAATAAATACACTCAAACGTGCAGATGAATTGTTGTATAAAGCGAAAAGCCTTGGAAAAAATTTAATTATTATCGATAACGAATACAATGAATAGTATTATCTACGAATAGTATTATCTACCTGGGATATAAAGCGAAAATTTCGTTGCAATGTTTTCATATGTTAAATCAGTTAACTGAACAACTTTAGTTGGATGAAATCTTAAGCCCACACCGTAAAATAGTAAATAAACCTTTCCCGTTTTACCAACCGTAATAGTCGATTCAGGTGGAATAATTATATCGTAGTTTGTTTTTATCTTGGGTTCCTTAAAGTAGAAGAATCTGTAGTTTGATAATCCAGGTTTTACTTCTTTTGAAAAATATGTATTATCCTTATCTTTTACTGTGACCCAAACTGACTCGTTTCCAACAACGAACATCATAAAATAGCCTGTTGTTGGATCATCGTTTATTGCCGTTAGTATTTTTTCAAAATCATAGCCAAATTCTTTGAGGTGTGTTGATGCCGATATATATTTATCAATAACTGAATTTGGGCCAATGAGTGTCTTGGTTTGTTCAAGCTGTTGATTCATCTCCAAAACTTTGTTATCAACATACTTTTTCAACTGATCGTATTTCTGGAGAATCTCTCTGTACCTAATGAAATTTCCAAGAGATAATACAACTGATACTATAACTATTAATAAAAAAAGTATCCCAAAGAACGAGGAGAAATCACGTGTTTTTTTCTTACGAACCACTGGCATTAATCTATCACCCCATGTTGTGAAAGATTTTTGTTTTATCAAAATTCTAATAAATTGGACGTGGAATCTTTGATACAAGCCTTGCTTTGATTAATAAACCAATTAGAGCACCAAATATTACAGTTGATGTTCCACCATAGCTTATAAATGGAAGAGGTATCCCCGTAACTGGAAGAATTCCAAGGTTCATACCTATGTTCTCAATAACATGAAAAGTAAAAATAGAAGAAACACCAATTGACACATATTCCCAAAAACTATCCTTATATCTTCCTATTCTTAATAGACCACCAAATATTATTGTACCATAAATTAAAATTAAAACCAAAGAACCTATCATTCCAAATTGCTCGGCGTAAGCTGAAAATATAAAATCGGTGTATTGCATAGGAACTATATGCATATTTGTACCCGTTCCAAGACCATAGCCTGTACCAAATAAACCACCGTTCGCAATTACAACTTTAGACATTATTACGTTGTAGGCACCGTACTGGAAGTGTTCTTCTGGCTTAAAAAGGGAAATTATGCGCGCCCTTTGATAATCTTTCAATACAAAAAAGAAACTAATCGGAGCTAGCAAAATACCAATAAGTAAGATCAGAAAAATGTATCTTCTATCAACATCACTTGCTAGTAACATCACAAACCAAACAAATAAAACTAATAATGTCATGCCAAGATCTGGCTCAAGAAATACCAAAAAAGCTGGAAAAACTGCAAATATAGAGTATAAAAACGCTTTGTTGTTTTTTTGCTTTGAAAAAATATTTGATAATAAAAGCACAATAGAAAATTTAAAAAGTTCAGATGGTTGAAGATCGAAAGGTCCTATGTCGATCCACCTCTTAGCCCCGTAAACCGTCTTACCAATTAAAAGCACAAGTATAAGAAGTAAAACTGATAACGCATATAAATATTTTCCATATGTTTTCAATCTAGACTCTTTTTCAAAAATTATGTAGAACATCACCCCTAAAGCAACGATATCCCAAAAAATTTGTCTTTGGAATCTGTAAGATTGTGATGTATCCCTTACAACACTCTTAAGAGTCACTAAACCAATTAAAATTAGTAAAATCACAAGGGATATAAGTAAATAATCAAAGAAAGAGAACTCGTTTTCTTTCATATTTTCCAAACCAACCTTATGCTTCTTTTTTGCTTTCATCGTCTTTTGCTCCCGCTATACCTCCATTTTCAGAATTATCAAAACCGATTTTAAAACTATTTTCTACTCTTTCTTCGAGTCTGCAATATTGACATTTTTCCTCAGTCGTTGGAAATCCACATACTGAACATTCTTTAAGCTCAATTTTTTGTTCTTTATAAACGATATCTCTTAAATTATCAAAATAACCAAACAACAATCTGTGCTTTGCACCTGGCTGTTCACTCTCTATTAAATTTAAATATTTTTTATAATTAGAACTAGTCGCTCCTTTTGCAAATGGACATTTTTGTTCCATAAAAGGTATATTGTTTAAGAACACGTACGCATATGTCTCACGCTCTGTCACGTAAATAAGTGGCTTGGCTTTTCTGACAAATTTCTCGTGAGTCTTTTCGAGTACGGGCCATTGCCTTGCAAAATATTCAACTTGCCAGTTTAGTATATTCCCGAAGAGAAAAGTCGCCTCATCATCCAAATTATGCCCTGTCACAAGTACGCTAAAACCATTCTCAACGGCAAATCTATTCATCCAGTACCTTCTTACAATTCCACATATACTGCACACGGGACGGCGAACTATACTTGCTATTTCAGAAGTGCCGAGTCCGTGAAAATGTTGCGTTGTGTCGTAAATGTTGATGGGAACTCCTATAGATTCCTGCAAACTCTTGACAACTCTCTCAGCAGCGTTCGTATGTCTTCCCATCTTTAAAAATAATCCTTCTACGTTGTAACCAAGTTTCTTTAAAGCGTAAAGTACCGCACTACTATCTTTACCACTTGAAACAGCAACGAGTATTTTATCCTCTTTTTGAAACATTTTGAAATCATTTATAGCCTTTTGCACTCTTTTTTCAAAAAATTCAATAAAATGTTCTTTACAAAATGCTACATTATGAGCCCTCAAATGTATCACAGCTTGATTTGAACATTTTTTACATTTCAAGCTCCCACCTCCGAAATAAATCTCATTTTCTATTTTTTCTTGTGTAATTGTACCAAAAATCCCCGCCTTTGAATAGCGGGGATTTTTATCTAAACGAAAAGTATTTAAACTTAATTAATAGTACTATACTAGTATCTCAGTGAAAAAACAGACCTAACACCATTATAGTAATAGAATATACCAATATAGTCACCTTTTTTGATGTTTTCTACAACTTTATTCCACGAATTAATATCTTTTATGTCGTAAGAATAACCGTTCACAGAAATTCTCCATATTACTGAACCAACTTTTATGTACGAATTTTGAGATTCCTTAACAATAACACCTTCGACACCTGCAGGTACCTTGTATTTATTTCTATCATCGGCTGTTATATTTGAAACCTTCAAATTTAAAAATTCTTTAGCTGCCGAACTCGCTGTAGTTTGTGTTGGGAAAGTTCCAAGTGTCACCTCAACTGTGATTTCTTTACCCGCTCTGTTAAGAGTAACTTTTACCTTTGTACCGGGGGTGTAGTTTCTAACAAGCGATGTTAGTTCTTCGGCAAATTCTACGTAGTTACCATTTAGCTTTGTTATTACATCTCCTTCTTTTATCCCTGCTTTTTCCGCTGGCGAACCTTTTTCAACTTGGGCAACGTAAACTCCCTTATTTACTTTTAAACCCAAACTCTTTGCCAAGGATTCTGTGACAGTTTGAACATATACACCAAGGTATGCCTTTTCAACTTTTCCAGTAGCTATTATTTGATTTATAAATCTCTTGGCTGTGTTTATTGGTATCGCAAATCCAATATTCATAGCTTGAGATGGATTAATTATTGCTGTATTTATACCTATTACCTGTCCATATATGTTTAGCAAAGGCCCTCCACTATTTCCTGGGTTAATTGCCGCGTCTGTCTGTATCAAATTTGTGTAATAACCGCTTCCATCTGGTTTTGGTATTTTTCTACCTACGGCCGAAATAACACCAACAGTTACAGCGTGCTGGAATCCTAAAGGATTACCTATAGCTATCGCCCACTCACCAATTTGAAGCTTATCTGAATCGCCAAGCTCGATAACTGGTAAATCTTTTTTTGGTGAAATTTTTATGACTGCAATATCCAACTCTTCATCTCCGCCAATGTATTGAGCGTCGTATGTATCACCGTTAAGAAGGGTAACTGTTATCTTCTTCGCGCCTTCCACAACATGGTAATTTGTAACTATATAACCTTCCTTACTTATTATGAATCCAGAACCGACACTATCCGATTCTTCAAATTGTCTTGGAATGTCACCAAAAAACTGCTTGTAAAACTCTCTTATAAAGGGGTCAATATAAACTTCAGTTTGAACGACAACGTCTATCTTGACAACTGCTGGAGCTGCAGCCTTAACTACGTTCACAATAGGACTTTGGTAATCTGCATTTACTATACCAAAAGATAAAACAAATAATGTTGTTAAAATGCCAAAAACTAAAATCTTAACTTTTTTCATAAACTAGCACCTCCTTTAGATATGTTTTCATATGTCTTTAAATATACTTTCAAAGATTCAATTCCGAAGTTATTATATCATACCGTACCTTAAAGAAACCTTAAATACAATAGCTTTTATTTGGTTTTTTAGAGAATTTACCCACATTTTATAATAAAAAGCATGCTTTAATTCTAATCTAAATATCCCTAACTATTGCTCTTTTTTATAAAGTATTTACTTTTATGAAGAAATATGATAAAATGTAAATACAACGTTACAAAACAGGAGGTGTTGTTAATGATTATAAGACTTATCTTGGGCTTAGAAAGCAAATTTATTTTTGATATTGATGAAGAAACGCCCATTCTTGTTATTTTACGAGATCTTTTCTATTCTGGTGATTGGAGAAATTTAAAGAAAGATATCGAAGAGCTTAAAGAGTTATATGAAAGTGTAGAAATTCTTGAAAAGATAGAAGAAAAAATCGTATTGTTGAATGAACTCGTTTACGAACCTATCGTTTGGACAGAAGTTAAGGAATTTCTTGAAAAATATGGTTTGACCCCAGAAAATATGTTACATGCCACAGCCGATGGGCTTTACGAATTAGCAATAGAATATGCAGACAAGAATCAAATCGAAGTTGCAAAAGATATTTTAAAATTCGCAATGAGGCTAGACAAAAATTACGCTCCTGCCTATGAATTTTTCGGTTCATTGTTACTAGAAGAAGGAGACATCGAAGGAGCGATAAAGTATTTAAATAGATCTATCGAACTTGACCCTTGGCTTATTCAATCTTACTCAATGATAGGCGAGGCATATTACAACATTGGTAACTATGAAAAAGCTGTAGAATACTGGGAAAAAGAAATCGCAATTTCGCCATCTAATACATTTACCTATTTCATGATTTCGGATGCTTACACGAAAATAGGAAAACTCGAAAAAGCGATAGAGATTTTGGAAAAGTACAGAGAAGAGTCAGAAAATAGTATTATAGCCCTTTACGAGCTCGCAGAATTATACAGAAAGAAAGGTAATGAAGAGAAGGCAAAAGAGTACGAATCCTTAATTATGGAAATAGACCCACAAAAAGATCCAAATGGCATCGAAATCTGGGCGAAAGTACATTTGAAAAAAGGGAATTACGACAAGGTAATATCGGTAATAGAAAATGCAATAAAAGCTAATCCAGAAGCCAAACATCTGAATTTAGTATTGGCGGTAGCGTACGTAAAAACAAATCAGATAGAAAAAGCAAGACGGGTTGTTGAAGAATTGAAAGACGATAATTTCTGGTACTTGTATGGTAAACGTGAATTCTTCGATGAGCTTTTGACAAATAGTGAAAAGGAATTGTGTGGTATAAAATGAAGTATGTTATCTCATTCATACTAGGTGCTATATTTGGTAGTTTTGCTAATGTTTTAATATATAGACCTATTGCGGGGCTCAAATTAAATGAGCCTCGCTTTTCAGTCTGTCCAAATTGCAAAAATAGAATAAGATGGTATGATAACATACCTATATTAAGTTATATTATTCTTGGCGGGAAATGTAGATATTGTAAAAGTAAGATAAGCATAAGGTATCCAATTATAGAGATTTTATACGCCATAGTGTTTACACTAAATGCTATATTTTTCCCTCTTGATATCTCCATAGTGCTAAACATTATTTTCACTGTTTCCGTTCCGGCCGTATTCATTGATTTTAAAAAAATGCTCTTGCCAGATTACACATGGATAGTGATTTTAATATCATCTTTCTACTCAAATGTTGCTCATTTTAAAGAAAATATTTTGCTAGACACTTTCGGTGCTCTAATTACTTTAGTAATTCTTTTGCTTCTTAAAATAAGATACAAAGACGGCATAGGTGAAGGTGACATATTTCTCTTTCCAGTAGTTGCTTTTTCAACAGGATTTATTTTCATGCCTCTGCTCCTTCTAATTTCTTCTGTTTCAGGTATAATTTTTTCTTTTCTAAAGAAAAACAAACTCATTCCTTTCGGTCCATTTATACTTATAAGTGGTTATATTTTAACAATATTTAGATATTCAATATTCTTATAGCTTTTTCCATTCAATACAATACAGGTTGTAAATTTAAGTTATTGTGTGTTATAATTTTATGAGATTAAAAAATATGAAAGAGGGAAAAGTAAAGATGCGACATATGGCTTTGCTTGCTTTTCTAAGCATTATAGTTTTTCTTTTTTTACTAACACAGTATTTTCCATTAAAATATTATGACATAATTGTTCAAAATTGTAAGTCTTTAGATCCTTTACTTGTTATAAGTGTGATAAAAACTGAAAGTAGTTTTAGGGAAAATGCCGAATCAAGTTTAGGGGCTTATGGTTTGATGCAACTAATGCCTGAAACAGCGGAATGGCTAAATAAAAAGTTTAAAACAAATTATGATTATAAAATTCCAGAAGATAATATCGCTCTTGGCTGTTTGTATCTTAATTATCTTATGGAAAAAGACGGTGATATTTACAAAGCTCTCGTTCATTACAACACAGGACCGTACGCATCAGATGAAATTAAAAACGACGCTGGTGAAAGATATATAAAAAAAGTTATGAGAAACTATAAGCTTTATAAATTCTTATACAGGAGATGACCTGTATGGTTGTTGTAACTTCCCAAGAAATGCGTGAATTAGAGAAATGTGCTATAGAAAAGTTTGAGATGACAGAAGAAATTCTCATGGAAAGAGCTGGTATTTCAACTGTCCAAGCAATTTGGAACGAGTATGGTAGTCTATCAGAAAAAAACTTCGTTGTGATATGTGGCCCAGGCAACAATGGTGGCGATGGTTATGTAATAGCTCGTGATATACTGAATTATACAGAGGCAGTAAGGGTTATAACCTTAGGTGAACCCAAAACAGAAGTTTCAAAAATTAATAGAAATAGATTTCTCAAACACGGTGGCATAATTTATAAATACGAAGAACTCGGATTAGAAAAAACTATTGAGATGATTTCAAGCGCAGACATCGTTATTGATGCAATATTTGGAACAGGATTAAAAAGGGAAATAACGGATGAAAGTATAGCTAACTTGATTGAAGCGATAAACATTTATTCAAATTGCGTAGTATCTGTTGACATACCTTCAGGAATAGACACTGATACAGGAGAAATTTTAGGTTCGGCCGTTCAAGCAACTATGACTGTCACTTTTGGATTTCCAAAGCCCGGTCATCTTCTCTTCCCGGGGAGAGACCTAATAGGTAAGCTTAAAATTGCGAAAATAGGTATACCTTCCCAGACTTTTTTATCTGAATCATTCAAAAGATTTCTAATAACAGGTGAAAATTTAAAGAAACCTCTTCGACCAAGGTGGGCTCATAAAAAAAGCTTTGGTGAAGTGATAATAATAGGTGGTTCAAAACAGTATATCGGTGCTCCCGTGTTATCTGCGTTAGCGGCTCAGAAGACTGGCGCTGGGATGGTTAAAATTATAGGTCCTTCTGAAGTATGTGATATTGCCCTTAGCTATGATCCTTCTTTAATTTGCTACAGAATGGATTCGGTAAGTAAAGATTTCGTAAGCTCCGTTGTTAAGAACTGCTCGGAAAATTCTGTTATCGTTGTGGGTCCTGGATGGGGTCAAGATAATTTTGATGAAAAAATCAATATATTATCTTTTATTATAACTGAAATTCAAAATCCAGTTATTATTGATGCGGATGCGTTAAACATACTATCATCAAACATTGATATACTAAAACAAAAAGAAATCACAAAAAGTATTTTACTAACTCCTCATCCCGGTGAGTTTTCCAGAATAACTAAGTTGAGTACAAAGGAAGTTAAGGGAAATTACACGCTCGCAGAGAGATTTTCTGAGGAATATCAAGTAATTACTGTACTAAAAGATGCAACAACAATTGTAACTGACGGCAACACAACATTCTTCAACATATCAGGTAACACATCTCTCGCCAAAGCCGGGAGTGGAGATATTCTTTCTGGAATTATTGGATCTTTAATATCTCAACATCTTGATCCACTTGAAGCGGTAAAGACAAGTGTGTACATTTTTGGGATAGCTGGTGAGATGATACAAGCGGAAGGCTTTAATAGTAGTTACGATGTCATTTCTAAATTACCAGAAGCATTTTCAAAAATTTAGAAAGCAAAGAAGAGGTTTTTGGGAGGGGTTTTAAGTGGCTATCGAAACGAATGATTTTAATAAGCCAACTGATGAATCTAGAGCTGTTGAGAAATTTATAAGGTTATTAATCGCAAATAATGAATTATCACTGGCCCGAAATATATTAGAAGCGTTGGGTGAAAAATATATTTATTTACTATTCGAATTGGAAGTCCAGGCGGGAAATTACAAAAGGGCTGTCGAAATATATAACTATCTTCCGAAAGATAAGCAACAAAATTATTTACATATTATACAACGTATCGAAAACGATGCCGAAAATGTTGCTGAATCTATAGAAAAAATAATCAAAGAGTATGAGCAGGAAAACTACGCAGTTTTTATCGCTGAAGTACAAAAATTAAAACGAACTTATCCTCAAGTTGTTGAAGCAATTGCCTTTGAACTGCTTGCTGCAATTAGAAAGAATGACAAGAAAAGAATTAAATTACTTTCAGAATTACTTTACCAAATAGACAAATCTCACCCTTTACTAACCAGAATTAAATCTGGAAAAAACTTCACCCCAATAATCGGATCTGCTTTCTTAATTGTTCTCTTTGTAATAGTACTCGCAAATTTATTAGTATCCGTCTTTTCGTTAACCAAATCTGGAAGCTTAGAACTGTCCTCATTAAATAATAAAATAACAAACATTTCGAAATTAATTGAAAGTTTCTCCAATAAATCTGACCAAGAAATGAAGAATATATCTCAAACAATTGAAATTATAAAAACAAGCATCGAATATCTTGATAACAAAATCTCACAAATTCAACCTCAAACTTCTGAATCAAACAATGTAAGTTTAAAATCGATTAATGAACAATTCCAATTTATCTCTGAAAAAATCAATTCGCTTGAAAAAAGCATAAATAGTATAAAAATTTATTCAACCAATCAAACAAGCAACCAAAAAAATCAAGGTACTCAAACAAAAGAATATGTATACGATGAACAATTTATCTTGGAAGTATCAAAGTCGCTAGTTGGAATCAAAAACGAAATGACTAAAATATACGAAAAAATACAAAATCAAACAAGCTCAAAAGATTATAGCCAAGACTTCCAAATACTTAGAGAAAATATAAAGAATCTTTCAAGCAAAATCGATTCAATAAGTCAAGTTATACAAAATACGCAAAACACGCAAGAAAAAGCAGATTTATCATCTAAAATAGATGAATTGAAGGCTGCTATCAACGAAATAAGAACAAATCAGCCTGAAGTTAAAAATATACAGGAGCAACTCAATATATTGATAGACAGAATAAACAAACTTCAAGTAAACTCCTCGCAAAATGTACAATCAGCCTCACCTTCGATGAACATTGAGGATAAAATTAGTTCAATCGAATCACAGTTGCTGAAAATCATAGAATCATTAAATAACATAAAGGATTCTAAAACTACTGAGAGTGTAAAAATTGAAGATGTAACCCAAATAAAAAATTCAGTCGCTTCACTAGGAGACACTGTATCAAAAATTGAAAAAGAGATATCGGAAATAAAAGAACAAATGAATAGAATCGAAAAAAGTCTTAGTGATTCCTCTAACGTTTCAAAACCAACGAATCAAAGTACACAAGTTCAAGTACAAAACAACAGTGTAAATATACAGGATATATTAAAAGAAACTAAAGACTTAAGAGAGATATTCCTAATTGGTTTGAAATATTACAACAATTCGCAATATGAAATCTCAAATGAAATAATGGCATATCTTAGAGATCAACTTGAGGGAATCGATATTTACTTTAAAGAGGATGTTTTCTATTATGAGATTATGAGCAAGATAAAACTTGGATACAAAGACGAAGCTTTAAAAATTTATCAGGATTATAAAAAAGAGTATCCGTCGGGACAGTATATAAAAGAATTAGAACAATTTTTCTAATTTTGACAATTCAAATCTAAAAGACTTGAGATTTTTTGTGAGGTGTTAATTTTGATAGAGCTTTTTAGTAAAGAGATAAAACTAGCTTTTTCCGAATATTTTCCATTAAATTGGCAAGAGATATTTGGTAATAAAAATGGAATTATCGTTGAAATAGGCTTTGGCGGCGGCGAATATTTACAAAGTTATGCTTCACATTATCCAGAAAAGAACTTTGTAGGTTTTGAAGTTTCTATAACATCAATGAAAAAAGCAAATAACAGACTTAAAGAATTCCCAAATGTTAGATTAATAATAGCCGATGCAAGGTTCGGAATGCGTGAGTTTTTTGGTCCAAAATCTGTCGAGAAGGTCATTATGAATTTCCCAATTCCTTGGGATAAAAAGTCCCATGAAAGAAGAAGAGTCATAATTCCTGAGTTTTTTGATACGCTTGCCAACATTCTCGATGATGGAGGAATATTCGAATTAGCAACAGATGTTGAGTGGTACGCTAAACAAACAATTGAAATTGCTACCGAAAAAGGATATTTCGAGTTAGAAAGTTTTGTGGAAAATCCTGACAGAGAAATTAAAACGCGCTACGAACAAAAATGGATAAAATACGGAAGGAATATTTATTTGCTAAGACTGAAAAAAATAAAGCACATAGAAGTTGAAAGATTGATTGGAGGTATTCATGAAATGCCCCACGAAAAAGTTAGAATAAATGAAGAAAAATTTAAGGAATTACATGGAAAAATTTTTAAGGAAAATGCATCTGTCGTGGTTGTTAAAGGTATTTACAAATCGACATCAAACGATGCCTATTTGATAAAAGTAATATCATCGGATAAAGATTTTCAACAACATTATTACTTAGTCGCTTACCCAGAAGAAGATAGAAATTCAAACTGGATAATAAAGTTAGATAGCTCATCAAATCCTTATCGAACACCAGCTGTAAAATTCTCTGTCAAGGCAATAGCCGAATTTTTGGAAGGAAATTAAACAATAAATTAAACGTTTTAACAAACAGAGGTGACTCCATGCGATATTTTATTTTAGGTGCTGGAAGCTGGGGTTGTACAATCGCACAATTACTTAAAGAAAATGGTCATGACGTTCTTTTATGGGCACATACCAACGAGCTTGCCCAAAAGTTAAATACATCGAAAACTATGCCACACATAGACGCTAATTTAGATGTATATGTAACCAGTGATATCTCCATTGGCAAAGAGTTCGATGTCATTGTAATAGCAACACCGACGCAGTTTATAAGAAATGTACTAAAGATGATTGATTATAAACCAAGTATTGTACTGAATCTTTCTAAAGGAATAGAGATAGCAACCGGAAAAAGAATATCTGAAATTGTGCATGAAATTTTAGGTTGTGAATATGCTATTTTATCGGGTCCATCACATGCTGAAGAAGTTGCGAAAAAGCTTCCAACAGCTGTTGTTGTTGCTGGAAGTAACGCAGAAGTTTTCCAAAAAGAATTTTCAAATGAATATTTTAGAGTCTACACCCACGATGATGTAACTGGCATTGAACTCGCCGGTGCTTTAAAGAACGTTATAGCCATCGCTGCCGGTATAGTAGATGGACTTGGAGGATGGGATAACGCAAAAGCTGCGCTTATTACACGCGGTTTGTACGAAATGATAAAATTTGGTATGCATTTTGATGCGAATCCATTAACGTTCATGGGACTTGCTGGATTAGGCGACTTGGTTGTTACATGTAATAGCAAACATAGTCGAAATAGACGCTATGGTGAAATGCTAACAAAAGAGTTTGACCCTATAAATTTACTACAAGCAAGTAAGGAAGTTGTTGAAGGAGCGTACACTTGCAAAGCAATAATCGAAAATTACGGTCACAAATTCGACCTTCCTATAATGAAGGAAGTCTATGAGGTAATTTACAATAAAAAGTCACCACTTGAATCTATAAAATCTTTGATGAATCGTACATTAAAAGTGGAGATGGAGGAAGTAAAAAAATGGCTGGAGAAAAATTTGAAAGATTAGTCGAAATAATGGCTACACTTAGAGGAGAAAATGGCTGCGATTGGGATAAAGCTCAGACACATGAATCTTTAAAGCCATACCTTATCGAAGAAGCTTACGAAGTATTAAACGCAATAGATTTGAAAGATGATGAAGAGTTAAAAGAAGAATTAGGTGATGTACTGTTACAGGTTGTTTTTCACTCACAAATCGCGAAAGAACGTGGGGTTTTTAACATAGATGATGTTATAGACACCTTGAACGATAAGTTAGTAAGAAGACATCCGCACGTTTTTGGTGATGCTCAAGGTTATTCATATGCACGTTGGGAAGAAATAAAGGCAAAAGAAAAAGGTGAAAAGAAAAGAACAAGTATTGGAGATGTGAATCACGCGCTACCTGGATTATCACTTGCAAGAAGAGTCCAAGAAAACGCTGCTGGTGTTGGTTTTGACTGGACAAAAATTGAAGACGTATGGAACAAGGTTCATGAAGAAATCGATGAACTTAAAAACGCAAAATCACCAGAAGAAGTTGAAGAAGAAGTCGGCGATTTGTTATTTGCCATAGTTAACTTATCAAGATTCTTAAATGTTGACCCCGAAACAGCCATTCGAAAGGCCACAGAGAAATTCATTAGCAGATTTGAAAAGATGGAAAAGTTAATCGAAATGGATAATAAAAAAGTAGAAGAATTAAACCTCGAAGAACTTGACGAATATTGGAATAAAGTAAAAGAAAATAGATAAAAAATCATCTAACCAGAGGTGGAATAGGTGATAGTATACGGTAGGAATGTACTAAAAGAAATATTGACAAGCAACCACCCAGTAAAGTTAATTTACTTTTCGGATTCACACGATAAGGAACTAGATAAGTTAATTGAACAAGTAAAAGAAAGAAAATTACCGTACACCATAGCACCAAAAAATGTCTTAAAAAAACTCTGTGGTGAGGAAAAAAATCAAGGGGTTGTTATAGATATTGGCGATTTCCAATATGCTGACGAAAGCTACTTACCAGAAAACCCATTTATAGTTTTATTAGACCAAGTTCAAGATCCGCAAAATCTTGGAGCCATTGTTCGAACAGCTGTAGCCGCAGGTGTCAATATGGTTGTACTGACGAAAGATAATAGCGCACATGTTACGCCGGGTTCAATTAAAGCATCGGCTGGTACTATTTTTAGAATACCGATAGTTATAACCGTTAATCTCGCAAGATACATTGAGAAATTGAAAGATAAAGGTGTATGGATATACGGTGCCGACATGCGTGGTAAACCACTTTGGGAAGTAAAACTTGAAAGACCTTTAGGCATTGTGTTTGGTAACGAGGGAAGTGGAATTAGACAACTTGTGAAAGAGTCCTGTGATGAACTTGTTTCAATACCGATGAAGACCCCTATAGATTCACTGAATGTCTCTGTAAGTGCTGGTATATTAATATACGAAGTACTTAGAAGAGAGATGGGTGGATGATAATTTTATCAGCAGAACCTTCATTTATCGATGAATACGAACCGGAAATTTTTATAACAACAACAATAAAAGGACACCATTTTGCTGTTCCTTACACTCTTTATTTCGACGGTTTGAAGCTCCATATATACCATTTCAAGGAATTGAAATACACAATCGATAAAAAGATAGATATAAAATATGATAAATATATATTCAGAATATTGATTGGTAATGAGATAGGCATCGCAGAAAATTACGTAAAATTACCGCCTGACATTTTCATCTGCTTTGACAAAACATCATATCCTTCAAAATATTTTTACAGAAAAGCCCAAATGTGGATTGGCGCACAAATTTCAAAAACAAATGTTTTTGGTCAAGTGATTTACACCAATGCGGTAAATAGAGTCTTGTTTTCCCCGAAAGCAGAAATTAACGAAGGAATAATTTTTGAAGGGACAACGCACGTTGTAATAGATGACTCATACTTCACTAAGCAAGAAAGCAAAAACAAACATACTATATGGCATGTGAAAAAATCGAAAGGAGAAAACAACAACGATAATGAAAAAGAAAAATGAATATATTCAAAACATACTTTCTAACAATAGTAAAATGGGTGATACGACTTTTGTTGCGTTCTGTACATCAGGATTAGAAGGTGCTTTAGCTAATGAACTAAGAAAAAACAATTACAAAATAACATATTCCTCCTCCGGGAGGATATTTTTTACCGCCGATTTGAAAGATACCCCTTCCATAAATACTAAACTCAAAGCTGCAGATAGAATCGCTATACTCATTTCTCAATTTTTCGCTGAAACATTCGATGAACTTTACGATAATATTCTGAAAAGTGGTGTAAAAGATTACGTTGAACCAAACGCGAAAATCACTATAGAGAAAATAAAGGTCACTAATTCAAAACTTAGTGCAACCGGGGCTATAGCGTCGGTTGTGAAAAAAGCTATCTTAGATAACATAAAGGGAAGTAACGAAACAGGTCCAGAATATCCATTTATAATTATCCTAAAGGATGATACGGTTTATCTATTACTTGATACGACTGGAAATATCGGTCTTCACAAAAGAGGGTACAGAATAAAAGCGAGTAAAGCTCCAATAAGAGAAACGATAGCGACTGGAGTAATAATCTTATCGCATTGGAATAGTGAAATTCCATTATTTGACCCATTCTGTGGCAGTGGGACGATACCAATCGAAGCCGCAATATTAGAAGTCCCAAATATTTCAAGAAAGTACGTTTCAGAAAATTGGAAAATATTAAAGAAAGAATGGGAAATAATAAAAAAGAATAATGGAAAAAACATTAAGACTGAAAATAAAAAAATATACGCATCAGACGTAGATTGTCAAGTGATAAATATCGCAAAAGAAAACTACAATAGAGCAAAAAAATTATTTAACATCAACACAAATATAGATTTCAAATGTACCGACTTCAGAAAACTTCCTGTCTTTAATGAACCTGCTTATGTGATTTCAAACCTACCATACGGTCAAAGAATAGAGGTGGATATTCTTAAAGAAATAAAAATATTAAGAGAAAAATTTCCAAAAGGAAAATTTTATTTAATCCATCCATCTGAAGATTTTGAAAAATACTTTGGCAAAGCAACAAAAAAATTTAAATTCCAAAATAGTGGAATATGGACATATCTGTATATGTACTATTGAAACTTTTAATCATAGAGAGGTGAAATATGCTTCTCATAGAAGAATTCCTAGACAATTGTTATCAAATAGCAAAAAAAATTGAGGAAACTAGTTTAAACGAACTTATCGAATATATCGAAGATAACTTCGATAAAATAGATGATCCCTTACTGTTGGATAACGAAATAAAACAAAAATTAAGCGAATTTACGGAATATATTCTCTCTTCAAAAAAATTACCTATCGAAAGAGCCCTAAAAAGGCTACAACAAGTCAGTGGAATGGTAGAAAGATTCAAGTACAATTACCTAACTTCAACTTTAGAATGTTCAGACGTTCCAAAGCCACTTGATACACCAATTAAATACGCAAAAGGTGTTGGACCTTCAAGAGAAAAATTGTTGAAAAAATTAGGTATTGAAACTATAGGAGATCTAATAAACTGCTTCCCAAGAGATTACGAAGATAGGAGAAAAATAATTCCTATTGTGTTTATAAGGGAAAATGAGAAAGTAACTACCAAGGGGATAATTAAAAGTGTTGAAAAAATTAAAAAAGGGGATTTAGTCATTATCAGTGCACTACTACAGGATGGAATAAGTCAGGTTGTTTTGAAGTGGTTCAACCAAGAATTCAAAGAACTTGAATTAAAGCAACTCATTAATAAAGAGGTTTATGTCTCAGGCACACCAAAGCGAGGATTTTTCGGAGCGATTGAAATACAAAATCCTGAAATAAGTCTTAGCAACTCTCCTGAACGCGAAATAATACCGATATATCCACTTACTGAAAACTTAACGCAAAAAACTCTGAGGAAAATTATAGAAGACAACATATCGGCAGTGTGTAATTATCAAGACGTTATTCCAAATGAAATAGTAGAAATCAGAAAACTATTAGACATCAAAAGAGCGTACATTGGAATGCACTTTCCAAGAAGTTCGTTCCATCAGAAATTGAGTCGAAAAAGACTTGCTTATGAAGAATTGTTGTTATTCCAGTTGGCACTCTTCATTTCAAGAAAAAATGTTGAAAAGATCGGTGGTATTGCTAAACAACTTTCCGGTCAATTAGCCGAAAAATTTGTAAATTCACTGCCATTCAAACTCACAAACGCACAAATCAGAGCCCATAACGAAATTCGACAAGATTTGATGAGTCCAAATCCTATGAACAGACTTTTGCAAGGTGATGTTGGTAGTGGTAAAACATTAGTCGCGGAACTTGCGATAATAGATAATTACGAGGCAGGTTTCCAAAGTGCATTAATGGTTCCAACATCAATACTTGCGATTCAACACTATCAAAAAATATTTAACCACTTAACGAATTTGGGAATACGTGTAGCGTTGCTAATTGGCTCCACGAGTCAAAAGGAAAAAGACAAGATTAAATTCGCGCTCAAAAATGGTGACCTTGATGTAATCATAGGTACGCATGCGCTAATTCAAGAAGATGTACACTTTGCCAACCTTGGACTTGTAATTATCGATGAACAGCACAGATTTGGCGTTAAACAAAGAGAAGAATTGATATCAAAAGGTAAGGTTGTTGACACGCTAATAATGACGGCAACTCCTATCCCCCGCACACTTTCACTGACTTTATACGGTGACCTTGACGTGTCCATTATCGACGAAATGCCACCTGGAAGAAAAGAAATAAAAACATTTACGTTAAAACATACACGCGCGAAAGAAGTATACAAATTTGTCAAAGACCAAATCATCGAAAACGGCGATCAAGCTTACATAGTATATCCACTAATCGAACAATCCGACCAAATAAACGCAAAGGCAGCTGAAGATATGTATGAAAAACTAAGCAAAGAAGCTTTTGCGGATATACCTATGGGGCTTTTGCATGGAAGGATGTCAGATTTTGAAAAAAACGAAGTTATGAGTAAATTTGTTAAGGGTGAAATAAAGATATTGGTCTCAACATCCGTTATAGAAGTCGGGGTTGATGTGCCTAATGCAACAATAATGGTTATAGAAAATGCCGAAAGATTTGGACTCGCGCAATTACATCAACTTCGTGGACGAGTTGGAAGAGGAAGCAAACAGAGCTATTGTTTCTTAATTGTAAGCGAAGCAGGTGAAGAAGCATGGGATAGATTACAGTTTTTTGCCAGTACAACAGATGGATTCAAAGTTGCGGAATACGACATGAGGCTTAGAGGACCTGGTGAATTCTTTGGAACACGTCAACATGGAATGATGGACTTTAAAGTAGCTGATCTGATTTCTGATTCAGAGTTAATAATGCTAGCAAGAGAGGACGCGAAATGGATAATTGAAAATCAAGCTGAAAGCGGTATAATAAAAAAGGTATTTGAATTATACGGTGATAGAATCAAACTTTTAGATGTTGGATAAAGTTTTTCATTATGTTATAATAAGAACGGGACTTCATTAAATTTATCAAGGAGGTATCAAGGTATGAAAAAGTACGCAAAAACTCACGAATGGTTCGATACAGAAACAGGTTTGGTAGGAATTTCTAATCATGCTCAAGAACAACTTGGCGATATCGTCTTTGTTGACCTCCCGCAAGTAGGAAAAGAAGTTAAAAAAGGCGAAGTAATACTTTCATTGGAAAGCGTTAAAGCAGCAGGCGATATATACGCGCCAGTCAGTGGAAAAATTGTTGAAGTAAACGAAAAAGTCAGCGCAACACCGGAGCTTGTTAACCAAGATCCAGAAGGTGAAGGTTGGCTTGTAAAAATCGAACCAACTAACCCATCAGAAATTGAAGAACTTCTTACAGAAGAAGAGTACAAAAAAATATTAGAGGGGGAATAATTTAAAGATGACGAATATAAACGCTTACTCCGTATTAATGTTCATAGCAAATATTGTACTTGCTGTTCCTTTGATATTAGCCGTTATCCAACAGTCTAAAGCTTCTATGAACATAGCAAACGTGGTATCAGTAGTTTACATACTTATTTCAGTTGGATTTTTCTCTGGTGATTTTAAATCTTTCTTCTCAAAATTAGGGCTCTCAATATCACCTGTTGCCTACGTAATAATAGCCATTTTAACCTTTATAATAGCTAGAGATTTTAGCGAGTTGAGAGTTAGAAATGGCATGAGAAAAGCTTTTGTATTAGGAATTATCATGGTGTTAATTAACGTAATTGACTTTTTCACAGTTAAAAGTGCTGCGCTTATTCCTCTTTTATCACTAACCTGGGCATTTGTAATTTGCATTATAGTTGGTTTAATGAAGTGGAACATCGAATAAACTTTACAAATTAGAGATTAATAGCTAAAAATATCCGGATTGGTTTAAAAACAAGAGGTATCTTAAATAAGATGCCTCTTGTTTTTTATTTTTAAAATTTATGGTATAATTTTCAGGAAAAACAGAGATTAAATTTAATCAATGGAGGTGTATAAGATGCGCAAAACAAAAATCGTTGCTACCATAGGTCCCGCCTGTGAACAAGAGGATAATATTGTTAAGCTCATTGAGTGTGGGGTTAACGTATTTCGCTTAAATTCTTCGCATGAAACCATAGAAATCCACAGAGAAAGGATACATAGACTCAAAAAAATTAGAGAGAAAGGATACAATTTTGCTATACTTTTAGACTTGGCTGGTCCGAAAATTAGAACAGGAAAATTTGATAAAGAATACGTAACACTTGAAAATGGTAGCAATGTTGAAATCGTCTGTGGTGAGGAATTCGTCGGAAATGAGCAAAAATTTTGGATAAACTACGACAAACTATACGAAGAAATAAAACCTTCTGAAAAAATCCTTATAAACGATGGTGCAATTGCGCTTACGGTGGAGGAAGTTATAAAAGATAAAAAAACAATTATCTGCAAAGTAGACCGTGGTGGGACAATTACACACAAGCGTGGAGTGAATTTACCAGGCGTAGATGTTTCTATACCATCGATAACAGATAAAGATAAAGAATTCATTAGACTTGGTAACGAAGAAGCAATTGACTACTTCGCTCTCTCATTTGTCAGAAAAGCGAAAGATGTTAAAATGGCAAAGGAACTTACAGATATCCCTATCATAGCAAAAATTGAAACAGCTCAAGCATTAGACAATTTAGAGGAAATTGTCAGTGTCGCAGATGCTGTTATGGTTGCGCGGGGCGACTTGGGAGTAGAAATTCCAGTTTCTCAAGTACCGATTGCGCAAAAAAGGATAATTGAGATAGCAAGCCTCTACAAGAAACCGGTCATAACCGCAACCCAGATGCTTGAAAGCATGATAAACAAACCAACCCCAACAAGAGCGGAAGTAACGGACATTTCAAATGCTATATTAGATGGTACCGATGCTATAATGCTTTCTGGAGAAACATCAATTGGAAAATACCCATGCGAAGCGGTAAGAGTTATGGACGAAGTTGCTAAGAATACTGAACAATATATGGAAGAATACGAAACATATAAATTCGACTGGTTAAAAGAATACTCTTCAAGTTTTGACTTAACAAGCGCAATTTCATATGCTGCCACAAATCTTGCAAAAAATGTAGAGGCAAAACTTATAATAATAGCTACAAATACAGGGACAACAGCTATAAGCATTTCAAAGTACAAACCATCCATTCCTGTTATGGCAGCTACGAACAATTCAAAAACATTCCATAGACTATGCCTTACTTGGGGTGTAATACCTGTCATGTTAGAAGAAAAACTAACAACAGATGAGATGATTGAAAGTGTCGTAAACAAAGCCAAATCGCTTGGATTAGCAAAGAAAGATGACAAAGTTATAATAGTAGCTGGTATACCGTGGGGTAAACCAGGAACAACAAATACAGTCCAAGTACAAACAATACTCTAAAACTCTATTTTAAAAATTTAATATGAAATATACAATTACCCTCTTGAATTTAACAAGATAATTGGTATAATATACGAGTGATGTTTTATCATCACACTATTTTTTCTTTAAGCATAAAATAAAATATTAGAAACGGAAAATAAATAAAGGGAGGAATCAAAGATGGCAAAATGTGAAATATGCGGAAAAGAACCAAGAGCTGGTAAAAACGTTAGCCACTCAAACAGACATACAAACAGATGGTTTAAGCCAAATGTTCAAAAAGTAAGGGTTCTTCTCGACGATGGAACAGTTAAAAGAATGAATGTCTGTACCAGCTGTTTAAAAGCAGGAAAAGTTAGAAGATACGTAAGCAAATCACAATCCGTAGCATTGGAGGCATAAAAAGCGGGGTTTTCCCCGCTTTTTTTGAAGTATGATATATAAAGTGAGAAAAACTTACAAATATTTCACTTTCGTTGTGTTATTAATTAGTTCACCTTTTGTGTTTTATCTTTTTTCCTTGCAACTTTCAACAATAGCAAATACTATAGTTACGATAAGTTACCTATGCCTTCTGCTGTTAACAGCAGAAGCTTTTTTCTTAAATATAAAAATTAATGGCGAATTCCTTGAATCTATGTTTTTTAAAGTAAAGCTGAGTGATATAATAGATATAGAAAATGGCATTTTTTCCACAAAGATTAGGACTATGTGGAAAATGTATTATTTACCACCTATGGAAAAGATAAATTTAAATCACAAGTCTCCTAAAATTAGAACTTTAAAAAGTGATAATCATTTTTAAGACGGAAGAATTACTCAAAATTGGAAAGATTGGATAGGGGTGTTCTCATGGAAAGCAGGAGGACTTATGCAGTTATAAATGTTAGAAATTATTTAGACAATCTAAGATTTTTTCAAACACACTGCGCGCCCGCAAAGGTGATGCCCGTCGTTAAAGCTAACGCGTACGGTCATGGGGCAGTTCAACTTGCAAAAGCTGCGCAAAAAATTGGCATTGATTACTTTGCCGTCGCATTTTTAGAAGAAGCTATCGAGTTAAGAAAACACGGTATATCTAAAGATATACTCGTTTTCAATTACATTGAACCTGATTTACTTCACATCGCCATGGAAAACAATATAACAATTACACTATATTCTTGGGAACAATTGTGGAAGTACACTAAATACGTATGGCGCCCAAAAGCACATATTAAAATAGATACCGGAATGAGAAGGTTAGGTGTTTATCCGGAAGAAGCCAAAGACTTCATTGAATCCGCGCGTAACGTCGGATTCGAAGTTGAGGGAGCCTATACACACTTTGCAGTAGCAGATAGCTTAGATGATGAGGATGTAAAATTTACACAGCAACAGGTAGAAAAATTCGCAAATTTGAATCTTGATGTTAAGATAAAGCATCTTTGCAACAGTGGAGCGTCTGTTTCAAAAATCGTTAACTGCTTTGATTATGTAAGAGTTGGAATTGCCAGTTATGGTCTTCAACCAAGTGATAGTGTTTACAGTGAGCAATTAAAACCTGTTCTCTCATGGAAAACGACAGTCTCACATGTGAAGACAATTCAACCTGGCGATTCCGTAAGTTACGGTAGGACTTTCAAAGCGTTCACTGAGATGAGAATAGCAACAATTCCAGTAGGTTACGCCGATGGATATTGGCGTCATTTATCAAATAAAGGATATGTACTTATCCATGGTGAAAAATGTCCCATTATTGGTAGGGTTTGCATGGACCAATTTATGGTTGACGTTACACATTTAGAAGACGTAAAAATTGGTGATGAGGTTATATTAATTGGTAAACAAGGCGATAACATCATCACCGCTGAAGAGATTGCAAAACTTGTTGGAACAATAAATTACGAGGTTACATGCCGAATATCAGAGCGTGTACCACGAAAATATGAGGGGTTGGAATTGTGAATATACCAAAAGAGATTCTTGAAAAATTGAAAGCTCCGTACATCGAGGAGTTAGAAAATTTTGTTGAAAGGGAAATAGATGGGATATTCAAAGTACGTAGTAAAAAATTGCAAGAAACAAAGGATGGAAAAAAATTCCTGCTTTTAACATTAGAAGATAGAACTGGAAGCATCAGGGCGGTAGATTGGTATAACGCAGAAAAAAATGACCAAATAATCCAAAATGGAACGATAGTTGGAGTAACTGGTCGCGTAGTATATTTTGAAGAAAGGTTGCAAATAAATATATCAAACTCTGATAATGCCTTGAGAAAACTAAATGAATCAGAATACGACATTGAGCGATTTGTTTCAAAAGCAAGTAATCCTGAGGAAATGTACAAACAACTCGTTGAACTTATAGACTCTGTAAAAGATAAAGACTATAAAAGAGTACTTGAAATATTCTTCGTTGAGGATAAAAGCTTTGCGGAAGCATTTAAGACAACACCTGCTGGAATGAGAATACACCATGCATACATCGGTGGTTTACTTGAACATTCATTAAACGTTGCAAAGATAATAGATAAAGTTTGCGTAATTTACGATAAATTAGACAGGGATTTACTCATTGCTGGTGCACTTTTGCACGATATTGGAAAAGTCAAAGAGTACACCATCAATCAAAAAGGTATCGAAATCACAACAGAGGGTGAGTTAATCGGTCATATCATAATGGGGGTAGAATATTTAGATAGAAAAGTTAAAGGTATTCCTTATGATAAGCTGATAAAACTGAAGCACCTTATCGCTTCACACCACGGTGAATTTGAATGGGGCTCTCCTGTGGTACCCAAAACGCCGGAGGCATTAGTATTACACTTCATTGAAAATATGGATTCGAAGTTAAATAGAGTCTTTCAGATAATGGACAAAGAAAACGACGGAAAAGAATGGAGCGAATACGATACTAATTTGAGCAGAAGATTCCTGCTCAAATGATTTGAAACTATATAAACTATATAAACTATATAAATTTAAACATGAGGGTGATAATTCATGGCAAAATCCGAGACAAAGAAAACAACAAAGTCTTCATCTTCTAATGAAAAAGCTGATAAAACTAAAAAGAAACAATCTCAATCTTCATCTCAAATTATCGATAATTCAAACGTTTCAAAAGTTATTATAGTTGAATCCCCTGCAAAGGCAAAAACAATAGAAAACATTCTCGGAAAGGAATACAAGGTTATATCATCTAAAGGCCACATCCGTGACCTTCCGCAAAGGGATTTCGGAGTAGACTTAAAATCCTTAGATGTTGTTTTTGAAATAATTCCGGGAAAAGAAGGAGTCGTTGAGCAGATTAAAAATACAGTTAAAGGTAAAGAAGTGCTTCTCGCTTCCGACCCTGATAGGGAAGGAGAAGCTATCGCGTGGCATCTTGCAACTATTTTAAACATAAATGGAAAAAATAGAATAACATTTTCCGAAATCACGCCAAAGGCAATTCAAGAAGCGGTTAAATCACCACGTGAGATAGATATGAAGAAAGTAAATGCCCAACTCGCAAGAAGAGTGCTTGACAGAATCGTTGGTTACAAAATCAGTCCGCTTCTTTGGAAGATAATAAAAGATGCCAAAAGCGCTGGACGCGTTCAATCGGCTGCTCTAAAAATTCTCTGTGAACGTGAAAGGGAAAGAATAAAATTTGTACCTCAAAAATACTACAAAGTTTGGATTGAAATCGCAGGACTTAAAGCCAATCTCACAAAAATTGGCAACAAAAAATTAAAACCAACCGATATCACAAAAGAGATAGCCGATGATGTTTTAAAAAACGTTAAGAGCGTCAATTTAATAGACATAGACGTAAAAGAAGTAAAGAAAAATCCACCCTTACCTTTTATAACGAGTACACTGCAACAAGATGCTTCAAGCAAACTTGGATTTCCAGTTGCGAAAACGATGAAAATCGCTCAAGAACTTTACGAAGGTATAGACACGCCGGAAGGTCACATAGCATTCATAACCTACATGCGTACAGATTCAACAAGAATTTCCGACGAGGCAAAAGAAGCTGCAAAAGAACTAATATCAAAAAAGTTTGGCGAAGACTATCTCGGAGATGAGATAAGAAAAACTTCAAAAGAAAAAAGTAAAGCCAAAGTTCAAGACGCACATGAATGTATAAGACCTGTTAACGTAAATCTTCTTCCTGAAGAAGCGCAAAAACTTTTAGATAAAGACCATTACAGATTGTACGAATTGATTTGGAAAAGGTTTATCGCATCTCAAATGAGCAGTGCCATTTATAAGCAATACAGTTACGATTTTAAATCAGGAGATTACATATTTGAAGCTTCTATACGCGAGAGAATATTCGATGGTTTTGAATCTGTATACAGCACAGATAACGAAATAAGTGAGGAACACAAAGAGTTAAAAATCGGCGAGAGTTACGATGTTTTACCAAAAACAGCGGAAGCGGAAACAACACCACCTGATAGATACAGCGAGGCATCTCTTGTAAAAATTTTAGAAAGTGAAGGTATAGGACGACCAAGTACTTATGCAACGATAATCCAAACATTATTAAATAGAAAGTACATTATAAGGAATAGAAAAACACTTATTCCTACTGTACTTGGATTTGTAGTAAATGACTATCTTGAAAAGAAATTTCCCGATATAGTTGACAAAGGTTTCACGGCTGAGATGGAAAAACAACTTGATGAAATTGAAAATGGTACAGCACAATGGAAAGATGTAATAAAGAATTTTATGAAAGAATTCGGTAGAGACTTGGAAAACGCAGGGAAAGAATTCTTCACAATAAACTTTGAAACTAATAAAATCTGTGAAACGTGTAAAGAACCATACCATCTAAGAGTTGGAAAATATGGCTTGTATCTTAATTGTCAAAAATGCAATACAAATAAGTCTGTAAAAATCGATGAACTTGGTGTCCTACTTGAAGGTAAAATGTACTTCATCGAAGAAAAAGATGAAAAAACAGAAGATGAAAGCGACACAACTCAAGACGAAGCTAATGAAAAAAAAATCGGGATACTCTAGCAAAAAGAATTACTACAGATACAAAACTTCTTCGCGAAAATCGGCTAAAAATCAATCTAAACAAACTAATAAAAGCAAAAAAAGTAAGTGATGCATAACTCGGTGGAGGCATTGTAATGTTATGGGCGATAGGCGATATACATGGTTGTCTCAATGCGTTGGAAACATTGATTAACGAAATATCACCAACGCCAAATGATAAACTTGTCTTCTTAGGCGATTATATAGACAGAGGCCCTGATTCGAAAGGTGTTGTAGATTTTCTTATAGAATTATCAAAAAGAACAGATTGTATTTTTTTAAGAGGTAACCATGAACAAATGCTCTTGGATGTTATTGATAATGGTGATGATACGTATCTTTGGGTTATAAACGGTGCCACAGCAACTTGGAGAAGTTACGGCAACCTTCAAAATTTATTGTACAACGACGAACATCTTGAATTCTTTAGAAATACACAATACTATTTTATAGAAGATAAATACTTATTTGTTCATGGTGGTGTAAGACCAAACATTCCTATTGAAAAACAAGACAAAAGAGACTTAATTTGGATTAGAGAAGAGTTTATAAGTAAAAAGCACAATACAGGTTACATAGTCATTTTTGGACATACACCTTTTGAAGATGTTTTTATAGGAGAAGATAAAATAGGTATAGACACGGGGTGTGTCTACGGTGGCAAACTCACAGCATACAATCTAACGTTATCTAAGAAAGTGCAGGTGGAATGCTTAAATGGATAGCATAATTAAACCTATTTTTGCAGGCTTTTTGATGGGATTAGCAAATGTCATACCGGGAGTTAGCGGTGGCACAATAGCTGTAATCACAGGTGTCTTTGAAAGATTGATAGATATAATAAATAAAATAACTAAAATATCATTAAAAAAGAAAGATTTCATATTTATACTTATCTTAGGAATAGGGCAAATTATCGGTCTTTTAAGCGGAAGTAAGGTATTATCTTGGGCATTTAACAACTATTCATTTTACACATACAGCTTCTTCTTTGGCTTAATCCTTTTTTCACTTTTTAATTTGAAGAAAGACATAATGAAATTTAAAATACTTGAATTCGCCATAGGTGCGGCAATTGTAATAATCCCATATATATTATCTCACTCAAATGGTTCAATTAGTGTAACAAAGCCCACTAATATTAACTATTTTTACCTATTCGTCTCTGGTGCCCTTGCAGGTGCCTCGATGATTTTACCGGGTTTAAGTGGCTCTTTAGTATTGATGCTCTTTGGATTTTACGAAAGAGCTATAGATACGGTCTCGAAGATAACAAATATAAAATCTGGGAATTTCAATTCAAGTGATTTGCTATTTCTAGTTATCCTTGGATTTGGCGTACTTTTTGGTATAGGAATAATCGCAAAAGCCCTCAAAGTCTGGTTTGAAAAAGCAAGAGAATCAATTTTGAACTTCATTCTTGGACTCGTTGCAGGCTCTCTTTACCCAATAACTCCTTCGTTCCACGGTAGAGGTAGCACATTATGGATGCTTACATGGATAGCAATAGGTAGTTTATCTGTATTATTAATAGAAAAAGTTAACAAAAACCAATAAAAGTAAAACAAAGGGGGATTTTCAATGTCTTACCGTGAAGAAGTGAAATCTATACTCGAACAGGCAAAAAATGAAATTACAAATGCTGAAAATAGTAAAGTATTAAACGACTTAAGAGTTAAATACTTAGGTAAATCCGGTATCGTTACAAGTTTAATGAAACAACTCAAAGACCTTCCAAATGAAGAAAAGCCTATTTTCGGTAAAGTTGTCAATGAGTTGAAAGAAAGCATAGAAAAACTCTTAGATGAACAAAAGGAAAAGATAACCGAATATGAAAAAGAAGAAGCTTACAAAAAGCTTTGGGTAGATCCAACAATGCCAGGTGCGATTAGGTCAGTTGGACATCTACACATACTCACAAAAGTAAGGAATGAGCTTGAAGATATATTCATTTCAATGGGCTTTTCTGTTGTTGAAGGTCCAGAGGTAGAAACCCCTTGGTTCAATTTCGACGCGCTTAACACCCCAGAGTGGCACCCTGCAAGAGATGAGCACGATTCATTCTATATAGATAATGAACATCTCTTAAGAACCCACACATCACCGGTTCAAATTAGAACAATGTTATCAAGAAAACCTCCACTCGCAATAGTCTCACCAGGTAGGGTGTACAGAAGAGACTATGATGCAACGCACCTTCCGATGTTCACCCAAATGGAAGGACTTTACGTTGACCACGACGTTACGGTAAAACACTTAAAATACTTCTTAGAAGAATTCGCAAGAAGACTGCTTGGTGAAAACACAAAAATACGTCTAAGACCAAGCTTCTTCCCATTTACAGAACCGAGCTTTGAAGTTGACATATATTTCAACAACCGATGGTTCGAAGTTCTAGGTTCCGGAATGGTCCATCCAAACGTATTTAAAAATGTTGGTTACGATCCAGAAGAATGGAGAGGACTTGCATTCGGTTTCGGTATCGAAAGAATCGCAATGGTCAAATACGGAATTAAAGACATAAGAGATCTTGTCAGGAACGATGTGAGGTTCCTTGAAAATTGGTAAAATTCGCTAAAATGGAGGAACACAATGGAACAGAAAATAATTTCAGGACTTTTGCTCGTTGATAAAGACAAAGGTCCGACATCACATGATATAGTTAACAAAGTCAGAAATATTTTCAGCATAAAACAAGTAGGACACGCTGGAACGTTAGACCCATTCGCAACGGGCTTATTGCTTGTAGGAATTGGTAAAGCAACTAGACTTCTTGAATACCTACAAGGCGAAACAAAAGTATACAAAGTAAAAATGCAATTAGGAATTATCACAGACACATTCGATATAACCGGTACAGTAATGGAAGAAAATAACATTAACAACTCGGAAAGGGAAATCATAGAAGCGATTAATTCATTTATCGGCACTTACAAGCAGGTTCCACCTGCCTATTCTGCGAAAAAATACCAGGGTAAAAAGTTGTACGAACTTGCAAGAGAAGGCAAGATAATAAATCTTCCACCAAGAGAAGTAACGATATATGAAATATCTGATATAAAAATCGAATTACCATACGTTGAATTCACAACAAAAGTCTCCGCGGGAACATACATAAGAAGCCTTTGTATGGATATAGGCTACAAACTAGGCTGCGGAGCAACCACAGTTGAATTGAGAAGAACAAAAGTAGGAAAATTTGATGTTGGAAATGCGGTAAGAATAGATGAAAACATTGAAAAGGTAAAAGGACATGTAATCCCTATGGAAGAAATCTTAGACTTACCAAAAATTGTCATCTTAGATAAAACAAAAGTATACAACGGAATTCACCCAAAAGTGGAAGATTTAATATCATACGATAATTTCAAAAAAGATGACTTAGTTCAAATATTTGCCGATGGAAAATTAATAGCCATCGCAATGGCTGAACGTAACTCAAGCTTTATAGAAACACTAAAAAAACAATCGAGAAACGAGCGCATATTAACTTTGGAAAAAGTATTTAGACTTGATTAGGAAACCAATTAATGTAAGTAGACGGGAGGCATGGCTATGAAAGTTGGCATCGTCGGATTATCACAAGTTGGAAAGACAACAATATTCTCACTTTTAACTGGTATAGAAGTTGACCTTTTCTCTCAAGAACACCAAAGAGGAACGGCAAAGGTACACGATAAAAGAGTAGATATATTAACTAAAATGTACGAACCAAAAAAAGTTACTTACGCAACATTAGAATTTTTCGATACACCAGCTTTAAAGATAAACGACAAGAAAGAACGAATAGCGGTTTTCAACTTACTACAAAATGTTGAGGCAATGCTTATTGTAGTTAGAGCTTTTAAAAACGATTCCGTACCGTACCCTGAAGTAGAAAAACCTATAGACCAACTCAAAGCAACATTAGATGAATTTTTATTCAGAGACCTTGATGTTGTGATGGGACGTATAGAAAGACTGGAAAACGCCAAAAGAAAGTTGGAACCAAAAGAAGAAATTGAATTGAAACTGCTTAAAAGAATACAAGAAGCTCTTGAAAATGAACAGCTACTTTCACAAATTGAAATCAGCGAAGAAGAGAAAAAAATGTTAGGTGGGTTTTCTTTAGCAACACTTAAACCTATCGCCATAGTCGTAAACTTAGATGAGGAGCAATTCACAGATAAAAACTATGAAACAAAAGATGAAATTGTGAAATTATGTGAGAAAAATGGATTTGCATACGTTGAACTCTGCGGAAAACTTGAAATGGAATTAAACACTTTAAGCGAAGAGGAAAAAATGGAATTACTAAGAGACTTAGGTGTTGAAGAAACCGGCATCCAAAGACTTTCGAATGCTCTTTACAGTCAATTTGGTCTAATATCATTCTTTACAGTAGGAAAAGACGAAGTCCGTGCATGGACATTGAGAAAAGGTTCAACAGCTGTCGATGCCGCTGGAGTAATTCACACAGACCTTGCAAGAGGATTTATAAAAGCAGAAATTATAAAATACGAAGATTTAATAAAACTAGGCTCTGAAAAGGCTGTAAAAGATGCTGGATTAATGAAATTGGTTGGAAAAGAACACATCATAGAAGATGGTGATATAATTACTATTAGGTTTAACATTTAAAATTTAATGAGAGGAGGGCTAACATGTCAGACCCTATTGTCAAAATAAACGACAATGTATACGTTGTTAGAGACAGGGTAGTTGCAATTGTTCCTATAAGTTCAACTATCTCAAGAAGAATTAGAGCGAGCAACCAGCTTGGAGGAAAAATGCTTAACGTTTCGTATGGGAAAGAATGTCGAACTGTTATATTTCTAAACAGTGGTCACAGTTTACTTTTAGCTGAAAGTGCAAAAGAAGTTAGGAAAAAAGTATGGGGTGATTAAATAATTAGATGGAATTCCAAAGAATATTATTTAGAACAAACAAACATAATCGTTACAGTATAACCGCGTTAGTTGGCGCGATATTATCGCGGATTGATATAGATGTAATTGAATCAAAAAGCATAAGCGATATACTACAGTACCCTGTTGAGGGTACTGTAGTTGCTTATTCATTTATGAGTTTTGACATAGATATCGTTAAGGTTGAAGTGCAAGAATTGAAAAAACACGGATATATAATCATAGCAGGTGGACCGCACGCAACAGCGTTGCCTCAAGAAACGCTAAAAATTGGTTTCGATTATGTCTTTACCGGTGATGGTGAGGAAAATATCGTAAGATTTCTCTTAGGCGAGAGACCAGAAAATCGAATTTTTGATGGAATATCAAAGCGTATTAACCTTGATGAGTATCCTGCCATTTGCGAAAAGAAAAAACTATTTATGCCATTAGAAATATCAAGAGGCTGTCCATTTAACTGTGGGTATTGTCAAACTCCACGCTTGGCAGGAAAAATTGTAAGACACAGAAGTATAGAACAGATTGTAGAATACGAGAAAATTTCTGTCAAATATGGCAAAACAATCGCGAGATTCATCACTCCGAACGCGTTTGGATACGGGAGTAAGAACGGTGTTACACCTAATCTTGAAGCAATAGACGAGTTACTCTATAAAGTAAAAGCCACCGGTGTGACTGAGATATATTTTGGTACATTCCCATCAGATGTAAGACCAGAGAGTGTTACTGACGAAGTCTTAAAAATAATAAAAAAGTACGTAAACCACGATTACATAGTAATAGGTGCACAGAGTGGGAGCAACAGGATACTTGAGAAAATCCAACGTGGTCATACTGTAGAAAAAGTAGAAGAGGCGTTAGAAATATTGGCTCAGAATGGCTTTTACGCAAAAGTTGATTTCATATTCGGCTTCCCATTCGAAACAAAAGAAGATGTCGAAGAAACATTTAAATTCATAGAAAAAATAGTGAAAAAATACAACGCAAAAATCCACGCCCATACATTTATGCCTCTTCCGGGCACACCCCTTTGGAATGTTGGACCGGGAATACTAAAAAACTATCATTACAAATTCTTAGGTACACTTGCATCGCAAGGAATATTAGATGGGTATTGGACCACACAAGAAGAACTTGCAAGAAAAGTTGTTTCACAAAAAATTGAATAATCCAGTAATAAAACAAAAAGGCTGGTTTTGAAACCAGCCTTTTAATTATAATTTTTTTACTCTCTTGGGAAAATAATAAACTTTAAAGCTGTTCTTGTTTCATTTTCAACGTTGACGTCCGTGAAAGCTGGGACACAAACCAAGTCATAACCACTTGGTGCAAGGTAACCTCTTGCAATTGCAACAGCCTTAATTGCTTGGTTAACAGCTCCTGCACCGATCGCTTGAATTTCAGCTTTTCCTTTTTCTCTAATAACACCTGCTAAAGCGCCTGCAACCTTGTTTGGGTTAGATTTTGAAGAAACCTTTAGTACTTCCATGGTAATACCTCCTTTTTTCTGACGTCTGAAAATCACAATCTTTGTAGTCTAATCAGAGTGTTTGAACGGCAAAAATTAAAAAATTATCTAAATTTCTTACCTTACTGGCGCGCCCGGCAGGACTTGAACCCGCAACCATCGGATCCGAAGTCCGACGCTCTATCCAGTTGAGCTACGAGCGCGCACAAATAAAGATACTATCTATAAAAAAACTGGGGTGGCTAGAGGGATTTGAACCCTCGACCACCTGATCCACAGTCAGGCGCTCTGCCAGCTGAGCTATAGCCACCACAAATAATCTTACTATTAATTTTTTGAATCTTCTGGCGCGGCCGGCGGGACTCGAACCCACAACCCTCGGATTAGAAGTCCGATGCTCTATCCTGTTGAGCTACGGCCGCTGCCTGAAATCTAAAAATTAAAAAAATTGGAGCGGGCGACGGGACTCGAACCCGCAACCCTCGGCTTGGAAGGCCGATGCTCTACCAATTGAGCTACACCCGCAACTGGTCGGGGCGACTGGGCTTGAACCAGCGACCTCCGGTTCCCAAGACCGGCGCGCTCGCCAACTGCGCTACGCCCCGATTACCAAGACCGTGAGTTATTATAACATGTGCTTATTAGCATGTCAAGTATCAGAGTGTGAAACATTAAAGTTAAAATTGTATTTATTCCATTTTTAGTTATTTCGATTATTCTCCGCCTTCTTTTGGAATGACACATATAAATGATGCTTCTGTATTTCCATTATTTTGAAATTGATGTTCTTCGTTTGGTTCAACAAAAACATATGAACCTTTTGTGACTCTTTGCTTACCGTCTTTTCTTATAACATCTATTTCCCCTTCAACTATAAATACTTCATGTTCCCATGGATGTGTATGATAAGGTGTTGCTGCACCGGGTTTTAACGTAAACAATCTCATAACAAAATTTGGTGCACCATCCCTTGGACCTATCAAAACACGTTTTAATATCTGGCCACCATTAATTTCTTGTGGTTGCATTTCGTTGATGTTTCCTATCTTCATTCCTGTGCGCCCCCTTTCTCTTTTCTATAACAACGTACCTGTAAGGTTCTAAACCTTCAGAATATGTGTGTATATCAGAATACTTCTTGGCTATCTCATGGACAATCTTTCTCTCAAAAGCAAACATTGGGTCAAGTTTGACCTTTCCAATCTTCCTTACTTTCTCAATTGCATGTTCAACTATCTGCTCAAGTTGCTCTCTTCTTTTTTCTCTGTAGTTACCAGCGTCGATAATTACCGTAACCTTTGTATCTGTTATTCTATTTAAGAATATATTCGCCAAATGTTGAAGAGCACCCAAACCTTTACCGTGCTTACCGATAATTTTTCCAATCTCTTCGCTGTGACATGAAGCAAGAAATGTTTTTCCCCTACTTGTGACTTCAATAAAATAATCAATACCGAAGTATTTAAATATATTCTCCAAAAAGTCTTTTAATTTTCTCTCGTAATACTTATTTGTAATAGTTATTTCCGCAACAGCGTCACGTGCAAACAAACCAAATATACCGTGTGTTCCCTTATCAATAACGTTTACCTCGTACTCACCTTCCAAAACATCATAGTCAATCTTAAACTGCTCAAGAATATCATCCACTGTCTTTCCAATGTAGTTTAATCTCTTCAAGTCTATCACCTCACACTTTCTCCATTCACACTTTCTCCATTCACACTTTCTCCATCCAGTTCAACTAACCACATCATATTTTACAAGAAAATAAATTTATTATTTTTTCTTCGGCCTTATTCCCCAAAGTTCGTGTTGTGTTAAACCTTGTATTTTGTATCGCTTGTAAATGTAGAATGTTATAACAAGTTGAATGATAGAGTTCATCGTCCAGTACAAGAATATACCACTTGGCAAGTTAATAAAGAAGAATGGGAATATGGCACCCATTATTATCTGCTGCCATGCCGTTCTTGAATCTTGGCTTGTTATAAGCGCGAGGTAATAGGATGTTAGAATAGTGATAATAAGGAACAACCAGTTTGCTCCCCAACCACCTGCTGAGAGGTCCTTCCAAATCAAAAATCCACCCGAAACAGAGAAAAGTTCTTGATAACTTTGGATAACACCGTAAAGGAGCATAAAAATTGGTAATTGTATGAGCAACATCAAACAACCACTCGATGGATTTATCTTATTCTCTTTGTAAAGCTTCATGAGCTCTTCTTGCTGTTTCTGAGGATCCTTATATTTTTTCTTTATAGCTTCAACAGCTGGTTGGAGTTTCCTCATTTGAATCATCTGTTTTGTCTGCGCATGGTAGAATGGATACAATATTAACCTTACAATTATCGTAAAGACTATAATCGTCAATCCAAAATTTCTTGTAAATGTGTTTATCCAATTGAAAAACTCGGTAAGTCCATCGGCAATGAAACTGTACCATGTACCAACACCAGGAATTGTTTTGATAAGTTCTATAAGCCTTCCACTATCTTCTCCAAAAACATGCTTTAAAACTGTCTTCTTGTAAGGTCCCATATAAACAAAGAACTCTAAGCTATTCCCTACAACCTTTGTACCATCTAACTTACCGGAAAATTTTACAATCGAAGCGTAATCTTTATCAGGTCTAAAAGAAACAAAGAAGTTCATAGCGGATCTAACCGTATCATTTGACCATATCAATGGAAGCGCAATTTTTACTGAATCTGGTGATTCAATCTTTACCTTATAAGAATACGTTATAAGTTTATCATCAAATATATAGGTTTTTTTCAGCCGATTTGGATAATCAAAAGTTATCTGTAATGATTTATAACTATCTTTCTCTGCCTTTTCACCATAATTTATAGTATATGTAGGTGTGCCTTCTGAAATCTCAATATTATTCTCATTATAAATATCAAAACCATCGTTATCGTTAACATAAAACAAAAACGCTCTACCAAGAAGGTGAGAAACTTTAGAAAGATTACCATCTTTTCCTATTTCAATTTGTAAATACTTACTTGTAACAACAATAGAGTCAACACGTTCTTCCACAAAAATACTAGAAAATCCAACGCCCCTGATTAATATCCCCAACAGTACAAATAACAAAAAAACGACGGTTGATTTTTTCAATTTTACCGCCTCCTTAGACTATTATTTGATTTTTTAAAAAGGTAAAATTCAGTAGGAACTGGATCATGTCCACCTTTTGAGAGAGGATTACAACGAAGAACACGCCAGAAACCCAGGAGCAAACCCTTAAGAATACCAAAACGTTCCACTGCCTGATAAGTGTAAGTGGAACATGTTGGTTCAAATCTGCATGTTGGTGGTTTAAGTGGTGAAATATACTTTTGGTAAAATCTAATCAACTTAAGTATTACTTTCCGCATCAATTATCCTCTCAAAAACGTTCAATAGTGAACTGCAAATACTCCGGTAATCTGCTTTATCAAACTTTTCCGACAAATTCTTCCTTGCAATAATGAGAAAGTCAAAACCTTTGGAAATATTATACTTATTTGTCCTGAAACATTCTCTTACCCATCTTCGCAATTTATTTCTCCGGTTCGCTTTCCCAAACTTCTTCTTTACAGAAATAGCTATCCTACTGTAATCAAGTCCATTTTTTCTGTAAATAATAACAAAATACTCATTCTGTACGGACTTACCTTCTTTAAATAAAAGGGTTATATCTCTCCTGAGTTTCAGGCGTTCTTTTTTCCTGAAAGTATATCTTCTTACTTCTTTAGGTTCTATCAAACTGTGAGTCTCCATCTACCTGTTCTTCTTCTGTTTCTAAGAACTTTTCTTCCGCCTGGTGTAGACTTTCTCGCCAAAAATCCGTGTGTTCTTTTTCTCTTTCTTTGTGAAGGTTGGTATGTTCTCTTCATAACTCTTTCCTCCTTTTCTTTTCCAAAATCTGATGTAGTATTATTTCTTTGGATTTTAAAAATCGGACTATAAGAAATTATATCAAAAAATTCAATAACTGCAATATACAAGTTGAAATAATTATGTTATATATTAAAAAAACAACTGGTGGCCAGGGACGGAATCGAACCGTCGACACGTGGATTTTCAGTCCACTGCTCTACCAACTGAGCTACCTGGCCACCTGTAATATGTTTTATGTGCTTTATCTGTTAATCGCTTCGATTTATTTTCTTCCATTTGGTGGGTGCGGCAGGACTTGAACCTACGACCTTCTGCTCGTAAGGCAGACGCTCTCCCTCTGAGCTACGCACCCACTCTGCTTTCATAACTTTCTTTTTAGAAAAATCTGGCGCCCCCAACGGGATTCGAACCCGTGCCGCTGGCTTGAAAGGCCAGTGTCCTAGACCGCTAGACGATGGGGGCGTTACCATACTTCTTCATGCTCCCATGAAGTGAGTAACCGTTACCTATGATACCAAAGAAAAATTTTTTGTCAAGTAGTTTATATAAATTATGTATGAAAAAAGATAGTTAACTTTGAGTTACAGCTAATCGCAAAAGCTCTTAAATTATTGAATTAATCGATATTTCGGATCATATGCCTATATATCCCGGGTTCGGAGTTTTCAATTTCTATCGCATCTACAGTTTTCTTGTAGTAATCAACTGGTCCAGCATCTCCGATAACTGCATAGGCGTATCCAACATTGAACATGTCATATAAACAAGCAAGTAGTAATGCTGTACCGATACCTTTTCCTCGATAATCTGGGTCAACCCCTGTGGGGCCAAAAAATCCACGCATGGTTGCATCATAGCAAGCAAAACCAATAATTTTGTTTTCTTTATTTGTATCGATAGCTATAAACGATGATATGGGTTTGTTGGAAAACGTCATATCCGTTTCGCTTGCCCAATGATTTCCAAACATTTTCCTTACCCACTCTACCACGAAATATTTTTCCGGTCCTATGGGGCGTTTGATTTCTATTCCTTGAGCTTTTAGTTTTTCTATTATGGGCGCCAATTTTGGTAATTCGTACAACTTTACCAGTAAATCCGGCATAACATCACCTCGCTTGGTTTAAAAATAAATATCAAATCATATCAGCGATAATTCTTACGAATAAAATTACCAGTACTGCCAACATTATCGGTTTTATAACCTTCGAACCTTTCTTAAGCGCAAGACCAGATCCAAGCCAATTACCAGCTATTCCAAATAAAGCTGCTGGAAGTCCGAGTGAATAAATCACTTTACCACCAAAAATAAAGGTTACAAGAGCCCCTATGTTTGAAGCAAGATTCACAATCTTTGCCGTTCCAGAAGCAGATACATGGTCTATTGACAATATTGAAACGTACAAAATTATAAGAAAAGTACCCGTCCCAGGTCCAAAAAAACCATCGTATGTTCCAATTGATAAGCCTATTAGAAAAGACATTATATAAGTTCTAACACTTTTGAAATTGATTTGTTTTTCAACTGATTGTTCATTTTTTCGCCCAAAAAATACAAATAAAGCCGCCAAAGGTATTAAAATAGTCAATATTATTTTCAATCTATCCGGAGATAAAAGTAACGCGAGTTTTGCACCAATATACGAACCAATCAGAGAACCGACAACGGATGGTAACCCTACAGAGTAAATTATCGCCCTACCTTTTGCATACCTTAGTGTACTAAATATTGTACCAATAGTAGAAGAAAGTTTGTTGGTGCCTAAAGCATAATGACTTGGAACACCAATGAAAAGATAAGCTGGCAGGGAGATTAAACCTCCACCACCAGCTATTGAATCTACAAATCCAGCCAAAAAAATCAGTGGAAAAAGTATAAATTTATCAATTAAAGTAAATTGCAAAATAATTCACCTTCTTTTGTATAACATCAAGAAATCAAACTACAATATTAAAAACAGCTTTTAGAATCCACCCAATCAAATATGCAACAGTAGCAGATAGGCCGCCTATCATAAGCATCTCAAATCCACCGATAAACCACTTAACACCTGTAACTATCTGCCTAAGGGCACCAACCGCGAATAACGTTATACCTGTAATTATACACGATATCAAAAATTGATTGTTTGCAAGAAAATTCCATTGTGAAGCAAATACATAGGCTATAAGTGGCATAAATCCGGCAATTATGAATGCGAAAAATGTAACTAAAGCACTTTTTAGAGGCGAAGAATCATCTTCAAACAACCCAAGTTCTTCGTGTAACATCGTTTCTACCCATAAATCTTTGTCGCTTGTAATCGCATCGACAAGTTTATCTAATTTTTCGCCAGAAAGCCCTTTTCTTTTGTATATTTCTCTTATTTCATGCTTTTCAGCTTCAGGCATATGTTCAACTTCCCATCTTTCCCTTTCCCTTTCAGCTGCTAAGTAATCTTTCTCCGATTTTTCTGACAAGTAATCTCCAATTGCCATAGAAATACCATCAGCAAATAAATTAGCCAAACCAACGATAAGAGCGACCTTTGGACTTAAATTCGCACCGGCAACACCAGAGATAGCTGCAAAGGTTGTTACAATACCATCACTTGCACCATAAACTGCTTGACCTATGTATTTACCTTGTTCTGTTTTATGCCAAGGTTCTTTACCTATTTCTTCAGGCGCATGCAATTTTTTATGTGTTTCTAAATCACCTTTAAAAAACGCTTCTCTTGCCTTTTCAACGCGTGTTTTACGTCTTGAAAAAAACCCAAACAATGTTCTTCCCCCTTTCACAGATAAATTTCAATAACCGGATAAATTAATCAGGCCAATTAAATTATAACATATTATATTCGTGAATTAAGCTGTTCTTACGATAATATGTTTAACGTTACCACATTTTTTTGAGATATTCGGCAAAATTCAAAAGATTATATAATTCTTTACTCGTTATTGAGTTCATAAATCAAAAAATAACAATAAAATAATTTCGTTTTTTCTACGCTAATGTGGTTAAATTGTGATAACGTTACCACATATGTGGTAACAAAAACTTTTTCAAGGGTGGAACATGAATATGAAGAGAACGGTTTTTCTGCTTGTCGCTGCCCTTATGGCGATTTTGGTTTTTGGTGCGCCGTACAATACAACCATCAAAGTTCTTGCTTGGGATGACGCACTGACACAAGCACTTAAAGAGGGATTGCCTGAGTTCGAGAAAGCCACAGGTATAAAGGTTGTACTTGAATTAATTCCATCCGGAAATTTGCTCCAAAAAATTGGTGTGAGTGTAGCGCCAGATAAGACAGACTATGACTTAGTAACTGTTGATGAGCCTTTTATAGAAAGAGAAAGTGTGGCAAAACGCTAATAAGTCGTCTAGTCTCTTGCCCATATTTGTGTTATCTTTGTAGTATCACACCATTCCCACACAATATTTGTAATTGTGTGGTTTTTTTATTATAATTGAATAAGTAAGCGAAAAATATAAATTAAAACCAAAAACATAGACTAATGATTTTAAAAATCATTTTGTTTTAAATTGATTTAAGATTTATAATAATACTTGTGTAAAACCGTGTAAAATCTATAAGGCACATACATGAAAAGGAGGGCTAATAAATGGAAAACATCGATGGAAAAATCAAAGAATTAGTAGATAAGCACTTTGATAGTATTTTAAAGGCACTTGATAGGGTTATCGCTATTAGGTCTGTAATGGGAGAGCCGAAGGAAGGAATGCCATTTGGCGAAGGTCCGGCAAAAGCTTTGGAAGAGACATTGAAGATTGCAGAAGAACTTGGTTTTGAATCGGTAAATGTGGATAACTACGCAGGGCATGTTGAATACGGTTCGAAAGATGGAAAATACTACGCCGTGCTTGGTCATTTAGATGTTGTACCTGAAGGAGATTTAGAAAGATGGGAAACAGATCCATACAAATTATCAATTAGAGATGGGAAGATGTACGCAAGGGGAGTTTCAGACGACAAAGGGCCAAGTATAGGTGCACTATTTGCTTTGAAGATAGCTTCTGAATTGGTTGATAAACCAAAAAATAGAGTAAGAATAATATTCGGGACAAACGAAGAAAATGGTTCCAAATGTTTGAAATACTACTTTACGAAAGAACCTTATCCTGATGCCGCAGTAACTCCTGATGGTGATTTCCCGCTTGTTTTTGCAGAAAAAGGTATAGTGACTTATAAAATAAGCAAAAACATGTCTCAGAATTACAGCACAAAAATTGTTGAACTTAAAGCTGGAACAGCGGCAAATGTTGTACCAGAAGAATGCATTGCCGTTATCGAAAGTGACAAAGTTAAGGAAATAGCATATGTTGTGGAAAATTACAAAAGCGCCTGCAGATATGAATATTCAATTGATGGAAATAAAATAACCATAAAATCGCTTGGGAAATCTGCGCACGGTGCACACCCAGAAGCTGGATTAAACGCTGCAGGTGGTATGTTGGAATTACTGTCGAGGCTGGATTTAGGTCCTGAGACAGAGACAATAAGGATGCTTTACGAAAAGCTTGGAAAAGATTATTACGGAATAGGACTTGGTATCTCAGGTCAGGATGACGTAAGTAGAAAACTAACGTGCAACCTCGGAGTACTGAAATTAGAAAATGGAAAAATCGAAGCAATAATAAATATAAGGCATCCAATATTCTTTAACGTAGACATGATAACACTCCAAATCAAAGAAGCAATGAAAGGATTTGAAGTTGAACAGATGAGTTACAGCAAACCGCTTTACGTATCAAAAGACAGCGACTTAGTTAAAACACTTATGGAAATATACTATTCAGAAACCAAAGACGAAACACAACCACTTGCTATAGGCGGTGGCACATACGCAAGAAGTGTACCTTACGGAGTAGCCTATGGTGCTGTTTTCCCAGGCGAAGAAACACACATGCATGAACCAAATGAAAATTGGTCATTAGAATCTTTCAAAAAATTCATTAGAATATACACCAAATTAATATACAGATGGCTCACAGAATAAGATAAAACATCGACATATCGAAAAACAAACAGGGGATTATGGATTTATCCCCTGTTTTTCTTCTAAAAATTGTGCTATTTTAGTGTTTATTTATGTAAAAAACTTCAATTTGAATTTGGCGGAAGTGTTGACTTTGGTTGGCCCGGATATTAGTATTTCTTTTATTTCTTTTCTTCAAGCTCTATCTTCCTTAAAATTTCCATTTGCTTCTTGAATTCCCTAATGCCCATATTCATAAGTATAAACCTTGCGATGAAGAATTGAAGAGGTAACCACGTTACGTGCCCGCTTGGAATTATGTACCTTTTTGGTTTACCAAGCGCATACCATAGTAACTTCCTGCTTCTCAGCGGTAAGGCTTTATCAAAAAGAGCTTCAACAAATATAATTTTTTTAGTATCAACAAACTGAGCATACGCAATTGGATCTAATTTTAAATATGGATGTATATCGCTATTTTGCATTTCTTGAACGCTTTTAAAACTCTTTAAACTTTTCAATTGTTCTTCGAAGATTTCCTTCATTTTCTTTTGGTCTTCAATAAAGTGTTTTATCTTTCCCGTTTCTTTCAATTTTTCAACACTTCTTCTAAAAAACGCAAGCGTAGGTGAATGCCACATTAAAGTCGACATCTCACCACCAACGGTCATAAGTATCGTCTTTTTGAATTCATCTCTGATAGCGTTAATCATAACAGAAATCATTCCGCCCAAACAAAAACCAAATAGATAAGCGTTATCAATCCATAGACGTTGACTTTTGACATGGTCGATTATCGTTAAAACATCAACGACAGATTGTTCCCAGAATTTAGTCGCCCTTTCCACATCTGAATCGAAGAAATCTTTTCCACTTACTGAACCGTGTGCAACTCGCGTAAAATTGCCAGGTAGTATAGGTACAACCACCCTAACTCCAGCATTTGCCAAATGCGTTGCCATCCAAAGCAAGAATGGTATATTCGAAGTTCCAAGTCCATGGAGTATAAATAATATCCCAACAGGTTCGTCCTTTGGATCAAATAAGTAATATTCAACTATTTCAGTACCTTTTATCGGTTCTGGGTAAAGTGTCTTAAATCTTACGTATGAACCTCTGAATTTTTTAGCTTTTAATATATATCCTTGGGTAAATTCTTCTACTTTACCCGCATATTCAAAACTTACCATACATCTCCCTCCAAAAACATAGCAGTTTTTTCAATCATATCTAACGTCTTTTCATCTCTCAAAACAAATTCGAATCCATGACTACCATATGGATGGAGCAAAAGTTTGGAAGGTATCTTTTTTTCTCTTAGCTTTTTAAACATTTTAACTGAGGAAACATAAGGTACAACAGTATCTCTTAATCCATGGACTAAGAGTGTTTTTGGAAAATTATCAGGAATATTATTTACAGGCGAATATTTTTCATATACCTCTTTCGATTTTCTCGGTAATCGCTTCAACGTTGTCGCAGAAGCAAACCTTGCGAATAAAGAAGGTGATTCCCAAATATCTAACAAATCACATGGCGCATAGTAAGATATCACCTTTTCTATTTTTTCCGGAATGCGTGACGCTGTGAGAAGCGCGAGATGACCTCCAGCCGAAAGTCCCATAAGAGCTATCTTATGCTGATTTTCAAACTTTTTCATGACAAAATCAACCGCTTCTATAAGTTCATCTATAAGTTTTTCAATACCAGCCTTATAACCGCGTGTATAATCTATTGTAGCCACAATAAATCCCTTGCTAACAAGATACCTGTACCAAGAAATATTATTCGGTTGTCTGCGATATCCACTAATCCACCCACCACCGTGGGCAAAGACTACTATACCTTTAAACTTTGTCAAATTGAGTCTCTCAAGGTCTGGATAAAATATATCAAGCGAGTTTTTTTCTGTATACCTTACAGATTCTGCATACTTCCAAGTAGGCATTTTTGGGTCATTCGGTAATCTACCGAAAATAGATTTTCTAAGGATTGGAATATTCACCAAAAAGATTATGAAAACAAAAATAGAAAAATTCCAAAAAGCCAAAAATATAGAAAATATGTAAAATAACATCTTAAAGAATAAAATCAACTTGCTTTTTACACTCCACAATATGTTCTTTTTATTCATCTAATACCCTCCAAAAATCTATTTCTATCTATTTCTCATCCAATTATATCATTTAAAATGTGGTAAAATATATTGAAATTCATAACAATGCTTAAGGAGGCTTAAGACAATGTACGGAATCGTAAAGTATCCTGTCTCCGATATGCGTTCCGAACCGAAATTCAGAAGTGAACGAATTCATCAATTGGTGTTTGGTGAAGTAGTTTTAATAAAAGATGAAAACGACAATATCAAACAAAACGACTATATCTACGCCTGCGACATTAGACTAAATTACTGCGGATACGTAAACAAACATACATTATTCATATTGGATGAAAAAGAATACAAAGATTTCTCAAAATTAAACGAGGTAAAAATTTCCGTACCATTTTGTAAAAGCTACGGAGCCATAGAGTACCTCTTACCATTTGGGAGCAGATTGTACACTAACAGTTCTTCAGAATATACTGAATTTTACTTACCAAACGGTAATGTTTATAAACTCGTCGATACACCATTCTATAAATCAACTGAGCCTATGGAAATCGCCATACAATTCTTAGGAGTACCGTATCTTTGGGGAGGCACATCATCGTATGGTTTTGATTGCTCAGGTTTTGTAAATAGAGTATACGATGTAATTGACATAATTCTTCCAAGGGATGCTAATCAACAAGAAGAAAATTTACAATCAATTGAAACTCCACAACCAGGAGACTTATTATTCATGGAAGGACACGTTATGATGTACATCGGAAATAACAAAATAATCCACGCAAACGGTCATGATATGTGCGTAAATATAACCGATTTGGATAGAGAAAATTACGGGAGTTATCTGAAAAGCAAAATCCGTAAAATCGGGAGAATAACTGGATAATTAAATAAAGCAATTAACGTATCATAGAATATATGGTAAAATCATAAGTGTTATAAAATAAAATGGTAATTGGAGGGATAAAGATGGGCAAATACGAACTTGATATAGAAAAATACAGAAAAGCCGTTGAAAAAGTTATCTTAAGATTTGCTGAAAGAGGTTGGGAAGAAATAAAAATAGAAGAGATATGGTTTGAAACGTCTTTACCTACAGATGTCATAATCCAAGCCTTCAACGCCGGGGTGTCAATCCCTGAAGAAGTTAAACTAGTAACTTACAAGGGGAACGTAATATGGAAAAAAGAAGGATAAATAAAAATCTTATCCTATCTATAGCACTCATCATACTCTTATCTCTGAACGTTTTTTCTTTAGAAGTAAAAACTTCGGCTATATACAACTACGGCGATAGCATATTTTCGCTTTATAATTCTAACACTCCTAAAACGTACTTTGAGTTCATCGCAAATTTAACTTATTTATCTGAAAATATCCACTTCAACGCAGATGTATCATTTTTAAACAACAAAGCCTACAATGACCCATTTTCCGAAAGTTACTACGGTGGATTTTATTTTTACATAAACGATGGCTCGATATCGCTTAACCTCGGAAACTCGAAAATATCTTTTGGAAAAACACACCTTGGTGATATGGTCAAATCACCTTATTCACTTTTCGTTTCATCTGTGAATTATCCAAGAAACACTCTTGAATACAGATACGAAGATGATAAATTTATTTACGTTACAAGATGGATAGAATTAAACAACCTGATTAATTCATCGAACTTACAAGAAAAATACCGAAGCGCAAATTACAAAGTTTACGCTGTAAAATTCCCAAATATTAGATTTGGATACGAAGAAGTAAATGTATACATTGGAAAGAACTTCGATTTTGAGTATTTTGCTAATCCGATACCCGGCTTTTTTATCCAATATGTCAACAGCGCAGGTAGACCGTACCCTGAAGGTTTGGGTGAATCAAATTTTATAATGGGATTTTTTGGGGATTATTCAGATAAGGAAAAATATCTTTACACACAAATTCTTATCGACGATATAAACATGAACAGATTTTTACACCCAGATTCATACCAAAATCCGGATAAAATCGCATGGTCGTTTGGTGGAAGTTTTTCAACCAACGTAGGTAAAATAGAAATACACCACGCTGGAGCGACGAAATACACATTCCAACCATCTTCGGAAAGTGGAAACCAAATGTACTATGGATACACATATTTCCACTATTTCACTTACAATGGGACAAACACAATATTTCCATTAGAATTGCTGTACGCAGGTTACAAATACGGTGAAAACAACCTTACTTTTTTGATTAATTACTCTCCAAATTTTATCAGTAATTTGAAAACTTCTTTAGAATACGTAATTTTAGGCGAACGCTCCCCAGTCAACCCTTGGAATGATTTGACAACATTCAAGGAAGGAACACACTTACTCGACGATCCGGTTCTTGAGCACAGACTTGTTGGAAACGCAAATTACTCATTCAAAATATTAGATGGGCTGAACATATGGCTAAATACATCTTTGGGATACATCTGGAACAAATCAGAACTTACCGAAGTTACCACAGACAACGTTAAAAAACCACTTATGAGACCTGTATCTGGTAATAACATACCATTTTTCTCCTTGGTTGTTGGATTAAACTTTGAATTTAATTTCTAACACAATTATTTTAGGAGTTGTAAATAATGCTCAAAGAAGGTTTCAATGCGGTTCTTCCATCGTTCTTACTAATGTTCGTTGGATTTTTGTACGGGAAAATCTTTAAAGATTCAGAAATTGGGATATTCAACAAAATCGCAACTTGGCTGATGGCACCATTAATCACATTCACTTTCATGAACGACTACATCCCTAAAATCGATGTTTTACTTAGGTACACGGCTGGATTCGCTTTAATGTTCGTAATATCGTATTTAATATCAAAAGCCCACAAAGAACATAAAGAGATATTCTTCACAGGTAATGTTTACGTTAACTCAGGTTATTTGGGTTACCCTGTACTATTAGCCCTATGGGGCGAAAAAGCCTTAGCTTTAGGTGTAGTTTATTCTTTTGTAAACGTGTTATTTGGAAGTACATTCTTACCAAGCATGATAAGTGGAAAATTAGAGCTTAAGAATGCATTGAAACTCCCATTTATTTATGCGATATTCTTAGGATGGGGCTTAGGTTTTGCAGGTATTTCATACAAACAACTTCCACAAGGAATATTAACGGGTTTCAACTGGCTTAGAGATATGGCTATACCATTTTTACTTTTGCAAGTAGGGCTATCTATTTCGCGCATAGAATTTGATTGGCATGACATGAAAGACTACGTTTTGCTAAGTTTTGAAAGATTGATATTCATACCATTAGTAATGACATTATTCGCGTTGCTATTAAACCCATTTGAAGCGAAAGTATTTGTCCTTGAAAGCGCTATGCCTATAGGAGTGAACAGCGTCGTTGTTATAAACACATTCAAACACAAAGATACACCAAAAGCTGGAGTAACAGTCGCTTTGACAACACTATTTTCTCTATTAACATTACCAATATGGGCTTTTGTATTAGAAAAAATATTTTAAAATTATAAAAGAACTGAGAGGAGGACTGACGAGATGTACTTACAAGATGTTATAAAAGTATTAGACGAATTCTGGGCGAATTACGGTTGTTTTATCGAACAACCATACGACATGGAAATGGGCGCGGGCACATTCCATACATCAACATTCTTTGGTGTGCTAAGAAATAGGCCTTGGAACGTTGCATTTGTCCAACCAAGCAGAAGACCAACAGATGGCAGATACGCAGAAAATCCAAATAGAATGCAAAGGTTTTATCAATACCAAGTAATATTAAAACCACATCCAAAAAATTCTCAAGAAGTTTACCTTGAATCACTCAAGGCACTTGGTATTAATCCGAAAGAACATGATATAAGATTTGTTGAAGATAACTGGGAATCTCCAACTCTTGGTGCTTGGGGTATCGGGTGGGAAGTTTGGCTTGATGGAATGGAAATCACACAATTCACCTACTTCCAACAAGTTGGCGGAATAGCTCTTAAGGAAATACCACTTGAAATAACATACGGTGTTGAAAGAATCGCTATGTACTTACAAGGTGTCGATAATGTTTACGATGTCATGTGGAATAAAGATGTAAAGTACGGAGAACTCTTCAAAGAAAATGAAAGACAGTTCTCGATATACAATTTTGAAGAAGCAGATGTAGAAACTCTCTTCAAGCTTTACGAAATATACAGAAAAGAATTCGATAGGTTAGCGGAAAAAGGATTGATATTCCCCGCATACGAACAACTTTTGAAATGTTCGCACACATTCAATTTACTTGACGCAAGAAACGCCATCAGCGTCGCCCAACGGCAAACTTACATTAGAGACATACGCACAATGGCGAGTAAATGTGCGAAAGTATTCGTTGAAATGCAAGAGACACAGGAAAAGGAAGGTGAACAAAAATGAGCAAACCAAATGAATTTCTATTCGAACTTGGCGTAGAAGAACTTCCAACCACGGAAATAAATGGATTAATTCAGCAACTCTCCGATAAAATTCAAAATACACTGAGCAATGAAGGTATAAATTACGAAAAATTCCAAATCTTTGTGGCACCGCGTAGATTTGGATTTGTAATCGAAGGTTTACCAGACAGCACCCCAGAAAAAAATATCGAAAAAAAGGGCCCAGCTGTGAACATCGCATTTGACGAAAGCAACAAACCAACAAAAGCACTGCTTGGTTTCTTAAAGTCGAACAATTCAACACTTGAAGAAGTCAAAATAATAGATAACTATGTGTACATTACTAAAACACAAAATGGTCTGCCAATAGAAGATTTTTTAAAAGTTACAGTCCCATCGATAATAACTTCGCTCAAATTCAGAAAACCGATGAAGTGGGCAGATGGGAAATACGAATTTGTAAGAATACCACACCATGTGCTCGCATTACTTAACGGAAAAATAGTTGAAATGGAAATTTTTGAGATAAAATCATCTAATAAAACAGTTGGGCATAGATTTGTTATGGATGAATACTTCGAAGTCAATTCGGTACAAGACTACTTTGACAAATTGAGCAAATACTATGTGATACCAAAACTCGAAGACAGAATAAAATTCATAAAGTCACAACTCGAGGAATTCGAAACGAACGGTTACACAATTGACAAAGATGAAGAATTAATCCAAGAAGTCGCGATACTCACAGAATATCCAAAATTAATTTCAGGAACATTCTTAGAAAAATACCTGACATTGCCAGAGGAACTGATAAAAACAACAATAAAGCACCACCAAAGGTCATTTACAGTACACAGTGGCAATAAAATAACAAACACATTTGTTGCTTTTATCGACATGCCAATGGATGAACTTGGAAACGCTAAAAAAGGTTACGAAAGAGTTATCAACGCAAGGCTCGAAGATGCAAGATATTACTATGAAAAAGATATTCATTTTAAGCTTGAATCATTTAACGAGAAATTGAAAGAAATTGTATTCCAGAAAGAACTTGGAACGCTATACGACAAAATATCAAGAATTGAACAACTTTCGAAAAAAATAATAGAAATTTTGGAATTAGAGAAAATAAGTGATAATATATTAAGGACAGCAAAGCTTTGTAAAGCGGATATTGGAACGCATGTTGTCTATGAATTCCCAGAACTTCAAGGAATTATGGGAAGAATTTATGCGTTAAAAGATGGAGAAGCAGAAAACATTGCATATGGAATTGAAGAGCATTATAGCTCAAATCCATCGACAGTGGAAGGTGCAGTTGTTGGAATAGCTGACAGAATAGACACTATTGTTGGTAACTTCATCATTGGAAACATACCAAGCGGTTCTAAAGACCCATACGGATTGAGAAGCAAGACAGATGACATTTTTTCAATCATTGAAAAGTTCTCTTGGGATTTGGATTTAAAAATATTACTCGAAAAAGCAGCAGAGTTATTAGGTAAAGAATTACCAACAACTTTAATAGAGTTTTTTGAGAACAGATTTGAATTGTACAACTCAAATGTAAGATACGACATAGCCAGAGCAGTAAAACACCTTTGGTCAACGCCACTAAGAGGCATACTATCAGCAAAAGCCATCTACAAGCTTCTTGAAAAAGAAGAATTCGAACATCTTTTAGTTGGTTTTGAAAGAGTGCACAACATATCCAAAAAACACATATCGGAACATTTTGACTCCGCAAAATTCGTGGAAGAAGAAGAGAAAAAGTTACTCCAAAAATACATAGAAGTTAAACCCCTCGTTTTAGATGCAATCAAACACTTAAACTTCGAAAATGCACTTGAGAAACTAATCGAACTCAGACCGTATATTGATGAATACTTTGACAAAGTATTTGTAATGTGCGAAGATGAAGATCTAAGAATGAATAGACTAGGGTTTTTAAAAAATATCGATATGCTATTTATGGAAATTGGGGATTTAACACTTATAGAGCATTCACAAAACTAAATTTTTAAAAGGAGGGTTAAGTATTATGAAGAAAACCGTTGCGTCAGTTATTCTATTTTTAACTTACTTATCGTTTGCATTTACCATTGGTACATTATCTGTAGAAAACCCGGGTGGAGTAGTTAATCAACCATATTTTGTAAGAGCTATCACCTTCCCAAGTGCTGAAGAAGGAAAATACACAATTGGACTCGAAGGACATTTAGGACTTGGACCTATCAATTTTTCCATAGGAACATTTACAAAATATCCTGACCTTGAATTTAATGAAACTGTACATGTAGGCTTAGGAATAGCTTTTGGTGGATTTTTTATTTCAGCAAAGGCAACTACAACTGTCGATTCATTAACTGATATGTCAGCATATTCTGAACCAAAAATAGCTTTTGGGCTTGGCGGATTTAGAAAAACTAGTATATTATTCCCTTCATGGTCAAGATTTGAGCTTTCATACATTCCAAATGATCTTATTATTAAAGAAAATGGAAACTTCAAACTTAATGAATCGTTTGATTGGACTAACGCACAAGTTAATTTAATTATACAATCACAAGATACTGGATACTTTTTATTCGGATTTTACAGTGGCACAATCTCAGAACTTATGAATGGAAACTTCAAATACTCTTTTGAACTTGCACTACCAGCTGATTTTGCATATATCTATGTTTCGCAAGGATTTGATGGAAATTGGAAAGTAGGTCTTGGAGCAATATTAAGCTTTATAAACGCTTTAGGAACATATGACCTTAGAACATCTCAGATCACATGGAACATCTCTGCACAATTCTAATTTTTTGATCTATCAAAACTAACATAAAAAATTCGAAAAACTATAATCACTTTAACTAAAGGAGGGGGGATAGTATGAAAAAATTTTTTACCATGGTAATTGCTGTTTTATTAGTTGTTCTCACAGTTACATCATTTGCTCAAACACTAACTCAAATCAAACAACGTGGCAAATTAATTGTAGGGACAGAACCAACATTTCCACCATTTGAATTTGTTGACGAAAAAAATCAAGTTGTGGGTTTTGACATCGACATAGCTATGGAACTTGCAAAAAGATTAGGAGTAAAACTGGAAATTGTCAGTTTACCATTCGATAGTTTGATTCCAGCACTCCAACAAGGAAAAATTGACTTAGCAATTGCCGGAATGACGATAACGGAAGAAAGAGCGAAAGTTGTTGACTTTTCAAAACCATACTTTGAAGCAAACCAAGCGATAGTTGTTAGGAAAGATTCAAAATTTGAACCAAAGAAACTAGAAGACCTTGTTGGCAAAAAAGTAGCTGTCCAACTTGGTACAACAGGCGATTTAGTTGTAAGTGATATCACCGGCATAAATGTTGTAAGATTCCAAAAATTCACAGACGCGTTCCTTGAACTTCAAAATGGAAGGGTTGACGCGGTTGTTCTTGATGAAGCACCAGCAAAAGCCTATGTAAAGAAATTTTCTAAATTCTCCATAAGCTCAATTGTGGATACAGGCGAAACGTATGGAATAGCAGTTAAAAAAGGAAATAAAGAATTACTAAACTTCGTTAACCAGACATTGGATATAATGAAGGGTTCTGGACAGTACAACAAATTATTACAAAAGTGGTTTGAGTAATCACGATCTATAGCCCCCATATTTTGTGGGGGCTATTTCGTTTTTTATCTTTTAATTTTTTATCTTTTTTGGGGAGGGAAGGCTTGTGGAGGAACTAAACGATTTACTCAAGAATTTTCCATATTTACTCTTAGGAGCATGGGAAACACTCAAGTTAACAGCATTTTCGGTCGGTATAGGTCTTATATTGGGAACATTTATCGGTATGGGGCGACTCTCAAAAATAAAATTAATCAATTACCCATGTACTGCATACGTTGAATTTTTGAGAGGCACACCTCTACTTGTCCAAATATCCATAGTATATTTCGGCTTACCGCAACTTGGTATACAATTAGCCCCGTATCCTGCAGCAATAACGGCTTTAGGATTAAACAGCGGAGCGTACATTGCGGAAATCGTTAGGGCAGGAATACAATCTATCCCCAAAGGTCAATACGAAGCAGCTCGTTCACTTGGATTAACCCACTGGCAAGCCATGAGATACGTCATCCTCCCTCAAGCTTTTAGGAACATACTCCCAGCTCTTGGAAATGAATTCATAACACTCACAAAAGACAGCTCGCTTGCTTCTGTAATTGGCGTTTCTGAATTAATGAGAAGTGGACAATTCGTTATATCAAGAACATTCCAAACATTCTCCATATACTTCGGTATAGCCTTCATATACTTCATCATGACATTTGTCATATCAAGACTTGTCAGATACATCGAAAGGAGGATGGCAACAGCATGAACAACACAACGATTAACACATCAAACGGGAAAGAAATAATTATTAAGATAGAAAACTTGGTAAAGCGCTTTGGAAAACTCGAAGTTCTAAAGGGCATAAATATGGAAGTTAAGAAAAAAGAAACAATAGTCATCATCGGGCCAAGTGGTGGTGGGAAGAGCACATTATTAAGGTGCATAAACAAATTAGAACACTATCAAGGTGGAAAAATATATCTAGATGGCAAAGACATTGATGAATACGACATAAACCAACTCAGAACAAGAATTGGGATGGTTTTCCAGCAATTTAACCTATTCCCGCACATGAGTGTATTACAAAACCTTATACTTGCACCTGTGAAAGTCAAAAAAATTCCAGAAAGTAAAGCTATCGAGAAAGCAAAGGTACTCTTAAACAGAGTTGGACTAATTGACAAAATAGACGCTTACCCAGAACAACTTTCCGGTGGTCAAAAACAAAGAGTGGCAATTGCAAGGGCACTTATGATGGACCCAGAAATCATGTTATTCGACGAACCAACATCCGCATTAGACCCCGAACTTGTCGGTGAAGTATTAGATGTCATGAAAGATCTTGCTAACAGCGGTATGACAATGTTAGTTGTAACACATGAAATGGGCTTTGCAAGGGAAGTGGCGGATAGAATAGTATTCATAAGCAATGGCGTGATAGAAGAAGAAGGTACACCTGAAGAAATACTCAAAAATCCTCAAAAACAAAGGACAAGGGAATTTTTGAGAAGAATTCTGTAATACAGAGCTAAGTAAAAAATACCAATACCGAAACTGGCATTGGTATTTTTTATTGTAATTGTTAATAATTATTGTAATTTTTTTAACCCAATCAACGTTTTTTTCTTAAAATTATCAATTTAAAAATTTAAAAAATCTTAAAATTTTATGATAAAATATTAGGCTAAAATATAAATAGTCCAAATACACAACTTAAAAAGTTGTCATATTTAATAATTAAACACAAAATAAACACTTACAAGGAAGTTGTTAACTAGTAGTGATGA